>JBDLIF010000109.1:0-7829 GCA_039714955.1 Pseudomonadota bacterium
GCTGCGCCAGGATATTCCGCGCCACTCGACGCTCATCCGCATCCCCCTCTTCCAGGATTTCATAGAGCAGTTCCCGGGCCTGCTCAACCTCACCCGCATCCCTATGGGTCTGCACATGCTGGAGCTTATCCTCCACTGACAACGCTTCCTCCTCTGCCTCTATGGCGTTGAGCTCAGTCTCCATTTCGTCTTCGCTCAGGGGAACGAAACGATCCGGATCGGTGTAGTCCCTGGCAGGATCGAGTTCGCTGCCCACCACCGGACCCGCGGAATTCACCCCAGACGCTTCAGGGGATGATGTAGCCCCCGCTGTGGCCACCGCCGGCTCATCGGCGCTGGGTTCCTCCGCCTCCTCCTGGTTTCTGACGAATCCCTTGGAAAAGATCAGACCCAGTTCAAACAGCACCCACATCGGCAGGGCCAGCAGGGTCTGAGAGATTATATCGGGTGGGGTGAGAAACATCCCCACCACAAAGGCCCCCACAATGACATAGGGCCGCTTCTGCTTCAGGCTCTCAGGGGTGGTCAACCCCATCCAGACCAGGATGATGGTGGCGATAGGCACCTCGAAGGCCACCCCGAAGGCGAAAAAGAGGGTCATGACAAAATCGAGATAACTACCTATGTCAGTGGAAATCTCTATGCCCTCCGGAGCGGTACTGGTAAGGAAGGCAAACACCAGCGGGAAGACCACGAAATAGGCAAATGCCATCCCCAGGTAGAAGAGCAATGTGCTGGAGACCAGCAGGGGCATGACCAGCTTCTTTTCGTGTTTATAGAGTCCAGGCGCTACAAAGCCCCAGAACTGATAGAGAATGAAAGGCACGGCGATAAAGATCGCCAGCTGCAGGCTCAGCTTGAAGGGGATCAGGAATGGGTCGATCGGCTTGGTGGAGATCATGCTGCTGCCTTCAGGCAGCGTCTGTCGCAGGGGTTCGGAAACCAGGATATAGAGATCGTTGGCGAAGGGAAACAGCACCAGAAACACCACCAATACCGCCAGCAGCATACGCAGCAGCCGGTCACGCAGCTCCAGCAGATGGGCGACCAGGGGTTGTTCCTGTGATGGGGATTGGCTGTCAGCCGTCATAGTGAGAAATGCGGGCTAGGACTTGTCGGCATTGGGGGTCTCGCGCCCATCGAACTCATTTTTTGCCGTGCCGACGACCTGCTCAGTGCCCCGCTTGATCACATCCAGTTCCTGCTCGGTCTCTTCGATGATCTCATGCAGGGGATTGGCCTTCTGGGCCTGCTGTTCAAGGATCTGCTTCAGCTCATCCGCCTTGATCTCCTTATCGATATCCGCCTTGACACTGGCCATGAAACGGCGCCCCCGGCCGAGCCAATGTCCCGCGGTACGTGCCACCTTGGGCAGGCGCTCAGGTCCGATCACGATCAGCGCCACCACGGCGATGATGCTCAGCTCCCAGAAACCCACATCAAACATGTTCTGAACTCAGCGGTTGAAGTACATCAGGTCTTGGTTTTTTCCTTGGAGGTCACTTCCCCCTCCACCGTGGTGCCCTCGGATTTCTCGATCTGCTCGGGCTTCTCTTCCTGCTTTTCACCGTCGGACATGGACTTCTTGAAACCCTTGATGGCGCTGCCCAGATCACCACCAATATTCTTCAGTCGCTTGGTGCCGAACAACAGCAACACAATGGCCAGAACGATCAACAGCTGCCAGATACTGATACCGCCAATACCCATACTCTTCTCCACTCCCCAGCCGTATGCCGGCCTTAGATAACTTCAAAAATCCCGGTTGGTGTTCGAACCGAGCATCAATCAGAGGATAATACCCCAGTTGCCGGCTGACCGTAACCATCCATGATTCTCTCCTTTTCCGGGGATTTGTCGTCTGGTTAAAATCCGGCACTATTGCTTTCGGCTCGCCTTCTCCTCCAACCCGGAGAGACCGAAGCGCCTTTGCAGCTCCCGCAGCACATCTTCCGGCCCCAGACCTTGGTGGGCCAGCAACACCATGCTGTGAAACCAGAGATCCGCGGTCTCGTTGACGATCCTGTCCGCCGCTCCATCCTTGGCCGCCATCACCGTTTCGGTGGCCTCCTCGCCGATCTTCTTGAGGATGGCATCCAGTCCCTTGGCATAGAGCTTTGCCACATAGGAGCTGTCCGGATCCGCCTGCTTGCGCTCCTCCAGCACCTGGGCCAGTTGGGTCAGTACGTCACTCATCCTATTTATATATCTGTTTCGGGTCTTTAAGGACGGGCAATACCTCGGCCCAGTCGCCGTCTCGCAGTTCCCGATAGAAGCAGTTGTGCCGGCCGGTGTGGCAGGCAATGCCACCCCGCTGCTCCACCTCCAGCAACACCACATCCGCATCGCAGTCGACGCGGATCGCATGCACCTGCTGCTGATGCCCCGACTCCTCACCCTTGTGCCAGAGCTTTTGACGGGAGCGCGAGAAGTAGACCGCATGTCCTGTCTGCTCGGTCAACCGCAGGGCCTCCCGGTTCATCCAGGCCATCATCAGAATCGTGCCGCTGCCTGTCTCCTGGGCAATCGCCGGCACCAGTCCATCCTTATCCCACTTGATCTCGTCGAGCCAGCTCATAATCGCACCTCCACACCCTGTTCTTGCATGAATCGCTTGGCCTCACCAATGCTGTACTCGGCAAAGTGAAAAATACTGGCGGCCAGTACCGCATCCGCCGCACCCTGCTTGACCCCATCCACCAAGTGCTGCAGGTTACCCACGCCCCCGGAGGCGATCACCGGGATCGGTACCGCCTCGGCGATGGCCCGGGTGAGCTTGTTGTCGAAACCGATCTTAGTACCGTCCCGGTCCATGCTGGTGAGCAGGATCTCACCGGCCCCGTAGTCGGCCATCTTCCTGGCCCACTCCACGGCGTCCAGACCGGTGGGTTTACGTCCGCCGTGGGTGAAGATCTCCCACTTCAGGGGCTCACCCTCGCCACTGACCTGCTTGGCGTCGATGGCCACCACGATGCACTGGGAACCAAAACGCTGGGTGGCCTGCTTGACGAACTCGGGATTGAACACCGCCGCGGTATTGATCGCCACCTTGTCGGCACCGGCGTTGAGCATGCGCCGCACGTCGTCGATGGTGCGGATGCCACCCCCCACTGTGAGCGGAATGAAGACCTCGCTGGCCACCTGTTCCACCACATGCACGATCGTGTCCCGGTCATCCGAGCTGGCGGTGATATCGAGAAAGGTGATCTCGTCCGCCCCCTCTTCGTTGTAGCGACGCGCCACCTCCACCGGATCACCCGCATCGCGGATCTCCACGAACTTGACCCCCTTGACCACCCGGCCCGCGTCCACGTCGAGACAGGGAATGATACGTTTGGCTAACATACTTTGTTACCTAGTTACTTGTTAAGTCCGCAAATGAACGCAAATATCTTGATTGTTCCATGACAATATCTCGCTCAGAGAATCAAGCATGGTTGCAGGGTGCTGCTGAGCCTGCGAAGCGCACCACCTGCATAGTCGACGTTATCTCTGCCTTATCCTACGGAGACAACAACAGAAATGATATTTCAATTCCATTTGCGTTTATTAGCGTTTATTTGCGGATAGATCATCCGCCAGCTTCTGGCCCGCGGCGAAGTCGAGGGTGCCCTCGTAGATGGCACGGCCGGTGATAGCGGCGGTAATGTTGTTGGTCTTCGCCCGGCACAGTGCCTCGATATCACCAATATTGGTGATACCGCCAGAGGCGACCACCGGGATATGGATGGCATTCGCCAGGTCAGTGGTGGCCTCGATGTTGGGGCCAGTCATCATGCCATCACGACCGATGTCCGTATAGACAATGGCGGAGACGCCGTCGTTCTCGAAACGGCGGGCCAGCTCGGTGACCTCCTGATCGGTCACCTCCGCCCAGCCGTTGATCGCCACCATCCCCTGCTTGGCATCCAGCCCGACGATGACATGTCCCGGAAAGGCCCGACAGGCACGGGCCACGAACTCGGGCTCCTTCACTGCCTGGGTGCCGATGATGCAATAGGTCACACCTGCCTTGAGATAGGCCTCGATGGTCGCTTCGTCGCGGATACCACCACCCACCTGAATCGGCATCTCCGGGTAGGCCTCGGCAATGGCGCGGATCACCCCGCCGTTGACCGGCTCACCGGCAAAGGCGCCGTTGAGATCCACCAGATGCAGCCGGCGACCGCCCGCCTCCACCCAGCGCGAGGCCATCTCCACCGGATTGTCGGAGAAGATCGTATCCTCATCCATGCGCCCCTGGCGCAGGCGTACGCATTTGCCATCTTTGAGATCGATTGCAGGTATTAACAGCACGAAATATTTCCTATCAATATGAGTCCGCAAATGAACGCTAATGAACGCTAATATCTCTCTTGATTATTGGCCTGTGACTAAATACAAAGCGTTTTCTCAGGACAGGATGGTTTGGAGTTTCTTCATAAGCCAACACTCAAACCATTAGCGTTTATTTGCGTTCATTTGCGGAAAATAATCAAACCTTCCAGTTGACGAAATTCTTCAGCAGCCGAAGCCCGGCATCCGCGCTCTTCTCGGGGTGGAACTGCACCGCGAATAGATTCTTATCGGCAAAGGCGCTGGCGAAGGTGACGCCGAAATCGGTGGTCGCCGCGGTAAGCCCCGCCTCTGCCGGGTCCACATAGTAGCTGTGGACGAAATAGAAACGGCTCTCCTGCTCGATATCCGCCCACAAGGGATGCTCATGGGTCCGATGCACCTGATTCCAGCCCATGTGGGGAATCTTCAGCAGTGCCCCATCCGGCCCCCAGCCACCGGGAAAATGACGTACCTTGCCAGGATAGAGCCCCAGCAGTTCGGTGCCTCCGTTCTCTTCGCTGGACTCCAGCAGCACCTGCTGACCCATGCAGATGCCCAGAAACGGCTTGCTGCGGGCCGCGTCCAGGATCGCTTGGTTGAGGTGGTGCTCCGAGATCGCGAGCATGCAGTCCCGGGCCGCGCCCTGTCCCGGGAACAGCACCCGATCCGACTCCAGGATCAGCTTCGGATCATCGGTCACCAGGATCTCATCGCCGCTGCCGGCCACGTGCTCCACCGCCTTCGCGACGGAGCGCAGGTTACCCATGCCGTAGTCGATAACGCTGATACGCTGTATCATCGGATGTCAGTTCTCTGTGCCACCAGGTTACAGGCTGCCCTTGGTAGAGGGCACCAGATTGGACATGCGTGGATCAGGCTCCAGCGCCATGCGCAGGGCGCGACCCAGGGCCTTGAACACCGTCTCCGCCTGGTGATGGGCGTTTATGCCCCGAAGATTGTCGATGTGCAGGGTCATGCCGGCATGGTTGACCAGCCCGCGGAAAAACTCCAGCAACAGATCCACGTCGAATTCACCGATGCGGGCGCGGGTGAAATCCACCTGGTATTCCAGTCCGGGACGTCCGGAGAAATCCACCACCACCCGGGAGAGGGCCTCATCCAGCGGCACATAGGCGTGACCATAACGCCGGATGCCTTTTTTATCCCCCAGTGCCTGGGCAAACGCCTGCCCCAGGGTAATGCCGATATCCTCCACCGTGTGGTGGGCATCGATATGCAGATCACCCTCTGCCTGGATGTCGAGATCGATCAATCCGTGCCGCGCCACCTGATCAAGCATATGCTCAAGAAAGGGCACACCGGTTTCGAAACGGCCGGTACCGACACCATCCAGATTCAACGAGAGTCTGATCTGGGTCTCCAGGGTTTTGCGTTCGATCTGCGCAGTGCGCTGCATGGAAATACTCCGAAAATAGATTTTATGAATCTATCCGCTGCCAATTCAAAGAGGTGCATTCTAGTGCAAATTCCAAAAAGTCACCAACCAGCATAGAGCGGGGGGACTTGAGGAAAGTCCCTATAAAGGGCTATGGGTTCCGTGCTCGTGCTCGTGAACGTGCACGAGCACGAGCACGAGAGCAGGTTCACCACTCCTCGCCGGAACGGCAAAGCCACTTCTCGTCTCACAAGATCCCTGATTGATGTTCAGTCCGCCTCCATTTCCAGATTCAGCACGGGACTGGAGGCGCCTTTCGGCTCGCTCGGCAGCACAATGAAGCCATGGTCATTCTGCACGTGACAACGCATGCAAGCCGCGGACAGATTATTGAAACTTGCCTTGAACCCTTCCCACTCCCGGGTCTGTAAGCCCTTGTGCATCTGTGGGATGCCGCTATCGAGAAACTGTTGGGCGGTTTCGGCCCGTTTCGGGCGGGTCAGCTGTACCAGCTGCACCAGCTTTTCGATCTCCTCCAACTGGTAATTGGCAAACTCCCACTTAGCCTGTTTTGCCGCCCAGTAGAGGTTCTTATAGCGTTCGCCGATTTCGAACATCCAATGAGAGGTTCCAGGGACTGCCGCCACCAGATTTTTCAGCTTCTCTCCGTCACTGCCCGTCTTGCGCCAATCGGCCGCATCTACACCCAAGCCTGCGCAGAGAAACATAGCCATACCAATCGTTAAAACCGTTTTTTTCATATCAGAACATCTCCTCCTCAACCTCAAGATAGGCCTGGCTGATGTGTTTACCCACCAACCGATCGAAGTCCACCCAGCCTCTGTAGTCGGCGAGTGCTTCCACGACCAAGGGTTTCATCTCAAAATCACTCAGACCCTCATCCAACTGTTTGGCCACCTCAGAGCGCAGTAGCGAAAGATAGGTTCGGAATGCCTCAGGCACTTGCGGACCTCCAGTCGGCCCATGCCCGGGCACATAGATCTCCGCACCCTGCCGCAACGCCAGATCCAGCGCGGCGATATTACCTTTAAAGGTCCCGTGTCGCATCTGGCCAAAGCGGTTCATCATCGCATTGTCACCCAGGAAGATGAGCTTTTTCGAGGGGATCTCGATCATCAGATCGGTATCGCTATGGGCCTTTGGCAGATAGAGAAAGCGTATCTTCAAGCCGGCCAGGGTGATCTCGTCTGCATGATCGACCCGTAGATTGGGCCCGACGATGCCGGTACCGGCGGTGGCATTTTCGGTCAGACGCAACAGCAGATCGGTCCACTCCTGACCCTCTCCCTGTTCGATCTTTTCAAACATCCTGGGATGCGCGTAGATCGGAACGTTTGGAAAGGCCTCCACCAGCGCCTGATTGGCCAGCCAGTGATCCCCATGGATATGGGTGTTGAGAACCGCAGCAACCGGCAGATCAGAGACCTTACGGATCTGCCGCAAAACCATCTCCCCGGTCTGTACGCTGGAACCCGGGTCGACCACCACCACCCCGGTCTGAGTGATGATAAACGCCGGATTGTTCATGAAACCCTGATTCTTCGCCGAAGGCTCACCCAACGGGCCATGAATCACATACACACCATCGGTTACCTGGTCTGCCGGATAGTCTGGCAGGGCCGGCCCCCGCTCCACCGCAAGGCTCGCAAAGGTAATAAAACCGCAGGCTAAAAAAACCAGAAATCGCTTGATCATAATTCCGCACCAACCCTGTATTTGTTGTCTTATACCCATCCGTGATGGGTATATTATGCACCACCCCCTACTCGACCAACCCATCGGTTTTTTCAGGTTTCCAGCCAGAAGGTCACCGGTCCGTCATTCACCAACTCCACCTGCATGTCGGCACCGAACACGCCGCTCCTGACCGGTGTATGCAGGGTTTGCGCCCTCGCAACCAGATAACCGAATAGCCTTTCTCCCTCTTTTGGAACCGCAGCCTTGGAAAACCCGGCGCGCGTGCCTTTGCGGGTATCCGCCGCCAGGGTGAACTGGGGAACCAGCAACAGACCGCCTCCGATATCCCGCAGGCTCAGATTCATGCGGCCCGCAGCGTCAGGAAACACCCGATAGCCCAGCAGGCGCTCCAGCAGGC
>JBDLIF010000110.1:0-7763 GCA_039714955.1 Pseudomonadota bacterium
TGGGTTTTATGGGGGTTCGATTGTGGTTTACCTTAGTGGTGACTGAATATTTATTTGACCAGCTGACTGTCCGTGCGGGACTATTTTTCCGCCTCTTTCCTTCTCGCCACCAGCTGTTTGAGCTCTTTCAACCTCGACTCGATCTTCGACGATAGATAAAAATCGCTTTTATCATCGTCTTTAGAGGCAATCTTTAACTGTTGTACCGCTGCTTTAAGTTGTCCATCCGCAACATAGGCCTCCGCAAGCAGACGGTGGGATTCGGTCGTATTGCCGAGTAGCTTTTCCGCTTTGCCCAGCAGGCGAAAGAGCCTGGGATCATTAGGGCGCAGACTGCGTATATGGCTAGTCACTTTTTTGGCCTGTGCCGCTCTATCTGCCTCCAATAGATGTTCGATATAGGCCACTGCGAGTGGGTAGTTATCCGGCATCAAGGTGCTGGCGGTGGCCAGTGAGTCCAGTGCAAGATCCGGTCTGCCTGACTGTTTGGCAATCTCAGCATCGGCAAGAATATACTCGATCTGTTCTGGTCTCTGTTTCAGTAACTCCGTGGCCAGTTGCTTGGCCTTCTTGTAGTCGTGCTTGGCGGTCAAGGCCAGCACATAACCGTATTGGTGCGCCTCTTTGTTCAGGTAGCGCCCCTCTTTCAATCCGCTCTGAAAGTGTTTGATGGCTTCAGCCGGTGTGGCGAACTGGCGAAACCGCAATGCCTCTCGGATCAGATAGTACTGGGTGCTTCCGGTATATTGGCGATAGGCATACTCTTCGGCACGGCCAAGTGAGTCCGCGATGCGGTTGGTAGTCACGGGATGGGTGCGGAGAATTTCAGGTATGCCGGAATCGAACATCCGGTTGGCATGGGTCAGGCGTTCGAAAAACACCGGCATGGCCCGTGGGTCGAATTCTGCGTCCGCCAAGATGCGAATGCCCACATGATCGGCCTCCTGTTCATTGCTGCGGGTGAAATTGATCTGTTCCTGCAGGGCGCCGGCCTGGACACTCGATGCCAACGCGATGCCGGCATCCGGAGAGGAGGTGGTAACCCCCACCAGGATGGCGGCCAGGATGAGGGCCGCGGTCTTACCACTCATCTGATTGGCGGCATCGAACGCACGCAGCAGATGTTTCTGGGTAACGTGGGCGATTTCGTGGGCAATTACCGAGGCAAGTTCACTTTCGCTCTGGGTGGCAAGCATCAGTCCGCTGAAGATGCCGATGTGTCCTCCTGGACCGGCAAAGGCATTGATGACCGGCTCTTCGATAAAGAAAAAATTGAATGGCTGGGCGGCGGCCTCGCTCTGCTTCAACAGTCGGTTGCCAAGATCCTGGATGTACTCTGAAATCACCGGGTCAGTGATTACCGCTTGGGATTCGCGGATGTTCTGCATGAAGGCCTTGCCCAGGCGAATCTCATCGGCGGGGGTTAGGTATTGATCCGAGGGAGAGCCCAGTTCGGGCAGACGAATGTTATCACCGGTCGAACCAAGCCCTTCGGCAACAGCGCTGAAGGCGATGATGATCGAACAGATGAAGGTCAGGAGGAACTGAATCGGTTGTCTGATGCGCATATCCATACCGCTAATGGATTAACTATAGTACCAGGAGTTCCCCTGATGTTATCTGTTGCGCGCCGTGGTTGAAAGCTATCCAAGCGTTTAATTGAGCTGGATTCGCTCTCCCCATGGAGTTTTACGCTTGCCCTTGACCAGCCAGATGACCGGATAAGGGGGTTCCAGGTCCGGGAAGGCACCCTGCGCATCGGTGAAGTAGACCAGCAGGTCTGGGTGCAGCCCCTGTTGCTCTACCCACTCGAAGACGGGTTTGAAGCTGGTGCCGCCGCCACCGGTTATCTTCTCCGGCAGGCTGAACTCGTCCCAGGCCTCGAACACCCAAGGGGCCTCTTCCGCCAGTTGCGAATCGCAGGCGAGCAGGCTCACCCGTGCCCGGATCTGTCCCTTCAGGGCATTGATTTC
Organism: Pseudomonadota bacterium; assembly: GCA_039714955.1. Taxonomy (GTDB): domain Bacteria; phylum Pseudomonadota; class Gammaproteobacteria; order Chromatiales; family Chromatiaceae; genus JASJBU01. The sequence continues at coordinate 1,974 of JBDLIF010000110.1, forward strand.
GGCCAGGAATTCACCCATCTCCTCGTCCTGGATGGAACCGCTGCTGTCCAATGCCACCACCAGTTCCGCCTGATTGCTGCGCAGGCTGGGCATGATGAAGTCACCCTCCCGGCGGGAGGGTCGCATATAGCTGAAGTCGTCCCGCGCCGCGGCGGTCATGTAACGGGCCAGCAACAGGCGCCAGGGGAGTTGGGGTTGCAGCAGGTGATCCACCATGCGGGCCATCTCGCCACCCAGCTTGCCGGCCTGCATCGCCTGCTGGGCGGCACCCGCCAGCCGTTGCTGCCATTGGATATTGAGGGTTTCGGTCTCGTCGGGGGTCAAAGGCTCCGGCTCGCCGCCACTCCCTTCATCCGTTTGCGGAAGTTGTTGTTCACCCTGGTCTTCCGAGTTTTGCCTGTCCGGTTTATCCGCGCTGAGCTCCTTCTCGGTTTTACCGCTGCCGGAATCCTTGGTGTTCTCTTTGTCATAGACATGGTTGTCCAGGGGCTGCTCGTCATCCTTCTCGTCCAGGCAGGGGTAGATCTCCTCCGCGGTCATGCCCTTGAACTGCTGCAGGTAGAGAGAGCCTGGGGGTGCCTTCAAGCCATCTCCGATCAGCAGGGGGTTGATGGCGTAGTCACAGGCCATGTCCCAGTGCAGTTTGCGGCGGTGCTGTCTGCGGGCGAAGTGCGAGAGGGCGCAGTGCAGGGCCTCATGGGCCAGCACGAACTGGGTCTCATCCAGGCTCAGGCAGTCGATGAATTCCGGATTGTAGTAGAACTTGCGGGCATCGGTGGCGGTGGTGGGGCACCAGCCATCGTTTGCAACCTCCAGGGGCAGGCGCAGCACCAGTGCCCCCAGAAACGGTTTGTCCAGGATCAGCTTGGTGCGGGCCGCGGCCAGCTTGGTTTCGATCTGTGTTAAATCCATTTTTGCGGACTGTTATTCATAAAGCATGACATCGGAGATGGCCTGGGCCCAGGCGCTGAACTGGGGCAGCTCAAAGATCGCGTTGCCGATCGCCCGGTGCATGTCGGAGACCAGCATGACCCCCATCTCCCGCTGGGGGAAACGCCCGGCATAGTCGAGTATGCGGCCATGGATCCGGGCGCCGTCACCCGCCTCCTGGGCGCGGATCGCCCGGCCCACCAGGGCGGCGGCCACCGCGTACTGGAGATCGATCTCGCTGGGTACCGGCACCGTCTCTTCGCCGGCCAGGATGGCGTCCAGGTCGGGCATCTTGTCCAGACTGTTGACGAAGGCGGTCAACTCCACCCCGGCCGCCGGCCCGACACAGGCCTGCAGGGTGCCCTGCAACAGATTGTGATGATCGTAAAACTTGTGCAGGGCACGATGGGCGAACTCCCAGGAGCGGGGGGAGGGAAAGGCCACCGGATTGTGGGCCGGGTCGAAGTCGAACAGCAGCTCCGGGCGAAAGCGCAGAAAGGCGATGACCCGTTCGTCGATGTTGTTGCGATAGGCCCAGAGTACCCAGTCATCCAGATGGGTCTCCACCTCGAAGTGGGAGAAACGATTGGCCAGGGGGGCCGGCATGCTGTAGGTCACCCCCCGATCTCCCTGGCGGTTGCCGGCGGCAAAGATGGCCCAGCCATCCGGCACCTGGTACTCGCCCAGCCTGCGGTCGAGGATCAGCTGATAGGCGGCAGCGGAGACGGTGGGTGGAGCGGAGGTGATCTCGTCGAGAAACAGGATCCCTTCCTGGCCATGGCGTTGCGCGTCCGGGAGCAGGGCGGGTATTGCCCAATGGACCTGTTCATCAGCTCGGAAAGGGATGCCGCGCAGGTCACTCGGTTCCATCTGGGAGAGACGGATGTCGATGACCGGCGCGCTGTGGTTGTCAGCCACCTGCCGCACCATATCCGATTTACCGACACCTGGCGGGCCCCATAGCATGACCGGAGTGTGGTGGCCGGTACGGGTACTGTTGAATTCCCGTTCCAGGATGGTTAAAAGCTGTGCAGGACGCATGATACCTCCTTAATCCAAGAGGTTTCTGACCGCCCTGGCCAGCTGTTTGCATACATCAGGGCCGTCCAGGTCCATCACCTGGTCGATGACCCAGCGGTTCTCCTGCGCACTGCCCATGATCTGCTGGATCTCGTAACCGAGATGGCGCAGGAAGGGGTAGCTCGGTCCTTCATGCGTGAAATTGAACTCGGCATAGTCGCCTGATCTTTGGTTGAAAAGCTCGATGAACTGGTTGGCGTGATCGCCGGGACCCAGCAGTTCGATGCTGTTGTCCTGGTAATGATCGGCCAGTTTCATCACCAGGGCGGTGATGAGTTCCAGCCGGCTCTCATTCTCTAACATGCCGTGGATCGTCCGGTCGACGATCTGTGCCTCGAAGGCGAGGTATTCGGCAATGACGGCCAGGCGTTGCCGGTCGTTTTCATAGACAAAATTTTCCCCGTGCAGGGTGATCGCCTTATCCAGGGCGATTCTCCAGGCTATGAAGGCGAGTGCACCGCCAATCTCCTTGGGGGAACGGTCGCTATCCTCATCATGCCACTGGCTTTTGATTCTGATGGCCAATCTCTCTCTCCTGTCTACAACTGATATTCACTGACGGTTCGTCGTCTTTAGAGGGGGCTGGGTGTAACTGAATGATGTGGAGAATTCGTCGAAATACTGCAGCGAACGTCTAAAGAAATACCCAACTATTTTACTTGGTATAAGGGAAAATTCAAAATACAGGTGAATGACTTCAAAGAACCACTATTTTCGCCCGCTTTTTTCTGGGTTGCGCAGCAGGACATAGGCCGCGCCTGTACCCCCATCGCGGCGGGTGGCGGAGGTAAAGGCGAGGACATCCTTGCGCTGGCGTAGCCAGAGGTTGAGTTTCTGTTTGAGGACCGGTTGCCGCTCTTCCGAGCCATAGCCCTTGCCATGAATGATGCGGGCGCAACGCACGCCACGCCGATGGCACTCCTCGATGAACAGGTTGAGATCCGCCCGGGCATGCCGCACCGTCAATCCATGCAGGTCCAGCTCCAGACCAATTTCGAGGTGGCCACGCCGCAGTTCCTGTACCACCCGGTGCTGAATGCCGGGTCGGGCGAAGTAGAGTTCATCGGTGGCCTCGAGTTCGTTTTCCGAGATGAGCTCCAACTCCTCTTCATCGGGAGATCCATCATCCAGATAGAGGGGGCGGGGAGGAAGTCGCTTGCGATAAGGTTCGGCTTGGTTATGTTCAAGTGGTTTTACATCGTCCAGGGTCTCCTGAAAAAGCTGTTGATCTTCTGGATTCTTTGTGTCGTCGGTTCCCATGGCAAGCCGCTCAGTCTGTCGGTGAATGAAATGCAGCGATTCTCATTGGAGATTGTTTCTTCACAACATATAGATGGTGTGGCGGTAAGATAATTCCAGTATATTGGCTTGAGCTATGAAAATTCTCTTGAGCAATGACGATGGTTACCAGGCCGTGGGACTGCAGGCCCTTGCCGAAGCGCTCACTCCATTGGGGGAGGTCATGGTGGTGGCGCCGGAGCGCGATCGGAGCGGCGCCAGCAATTCATTGACCCTGGACTACCCGCTACGCTGTCACAGCATGGAAAATGGCTACATCCGGGTGGACGGCACACCGACCGATTGCGTGCATCTGGCGATCACAGGTCTGCTTGCCGAGGAGCCGGATATCGTGGTGTCGGGTATCAACGCGGGACCGAATATGGGTGATGATGTACTCTATTCCGGTACTGTGGCGGCAGCCACTGAGGGACGGTTTCTGGGTCTGCCCGCCATCGCGATTTCCATGAACTCCTTTCTGCCGGAGCATTTTGCGACCGGTGCAAGGGTGGCGCTGGAGCTGGTGGGCCGGTTACGGGATGCACCCCTCACCACTGATGTGATTCTGAATGTGAATGTGCCCGATCTTCCCTATGACGAGCTGCGCGGATTCAGCTCCACCCGGCTTGGACATCGACACAAGGCGGAGCCAGTGGTGAAGACTCTTGACCCAAGAGGCAAGACGATCTATTGGGTCGGACCGGCGGGGGCCGAACAGGATGCGGGGCCTGGTACCGACTTTTATGCGGTGCGTGAGGGGTATGTCTCCGTAACGCCTCTGCAGGTGGACCTGACTCGCCATAACGCCCTCGAGGCAGTTAGCAATTGGTTGGACTCCGAATGATGCGACAGGAACATCTGGGTATAGGTATGACCTCCCAACGCACCCGGGAGCGCCTGATCCAACGGATCAGAGAGAAGGGGGTACGAAATCCAGTGGTGCTGGAGGCAATGCGCAACACCCCCCGGCATATCTTCGTGGATGAAGCCCTGGCCAGCCGGGCCTACGAAGATACCGCGCTGCCCATCGGTCATGGTCAGACGATTTCTCAACCCTATACCGTGGCGCGTATGACCGAGGCCTTGCTCTATGGCCCCCCGCTCGATACCGTACTGGAGATAGGCACCGGGTCGGGATATCAATGCGCGATTCTTGCCCAGTTGGTGAGACGGGTCTACAGCATTGAGAGGATCGCGGCGCTGCAGGAGATGGCCAGAGCCAGGTTTCGGGAACTTGGCCTGCGCAATATCCATCTCAAACATAGTGACGGGTGGATCGGGCTGCCCGAATATGCGCCCTTCGATGGCATCCTGGTGACGGCCGCGCCGGAAGGTATTCCACAAACACTGCTGCAACAGCTTAAACCGGGGGGCAGACTGGTGTTACCGACCCAGTCCCCTGGAGGCCAGATCCTGGTGAGAATAACCCGTACCGCTGAGGGCTACGAGCAGCAGCGGCTGGAACCCGTGAATTTTGTTCCACTGGTCGGAGGAGTGATTTAGATGCGTCTGTTTTCAGCGCTTTACGAGCGTGCCATGCAGTGGTCCAGGCACCCCCATGCGCCTCGTTACCTGGCAGGTTTGAGTTTCGCTGAATCCTCTTTTTTTCCGATTCCACCGGATGTGATGCTGGCCCCCATGAGCCTGGCAGCGCCCAAAAGGGCCTGGTACTTTGCCGGCTTGACCACCCTGGCTTCGGTCCTGGGGGGGGTGCTCGGCTATTTCATTGGCATCTTTGCCTTTGATCTGATCGAACCCTGGCTGCATGACCTGGGTTACTGGGGTGCCTATCTGCAAGCCAAGGCCTGGTTTGACGAGTGGGGAGTCTGGGCCATATTTCTGGCTGGCTTCTCTCCCATCCCCTATAAGATCTTCACCATTACAGCGGGGGTCATTGCGATGACGTTACTGCCCTTTGTGATTGCCTCCGCGGTCGGTCGTGGCGCCCGTTTCTTTCTGGTGGCGGCATTGATGGCCTGGGGTGGTGAACGTATGGAGTCTGTGCTGCGTCGATATATCGATCGCCTTGGCTGGTTGCTGATTGTGGTCTGTACGTTGGCGATCTTCTACTTCAAATGAGCTGATACTGAGGTTTTGTCGGTTTGAGTCCAGCCAGCGCCAACTTGGCCGGAAGAGGGGGAAAAAACCTCTGGAGGTTTGGGTATGTTCTGTTGCTTTTTCTGTTGATTGCCTGTTCCTCGAGAGGGACCGCCCCTGTCTATAATCGCAGCCCTGCGCAAGCACCCGCGAGGGCAGCGGTTCCCGCCGATTTTTATCAGGTAAAGCGCGGTGATACGCTCTATTCCATCGCTTGGCGCTATCGTCTGGATTACCATCGTCTGGCGGCCTGGAACAGGATCGGGGGACCGCACTATCGGATCTACCCGGGACAGCGGCTGCGCCTCAAACCACCGCCGAAGAGCAAGCGGCCGGCTAATCGGCCCGAATCCAGTCCTAAGCGGCTGCCATCCCCAGTTAAGAGATCAGCTCCAGTTGCTAGCA
>JBDLIF010000111.1:0-7743 GCA_039714955.1 Pseudomonadota bacterium
CCACTATCTGGATCTGCGTTTCGACCTCTCCAAGGTGCTCTTCATCTGCACCGCCAACCAGCTCGACACCATTCCCCGGCCGCTGCTCGACCGCATGGAGATGATCTCCCTGTCCGGCTACATCGCCAGCGAGAAGCTGCAGATCGCGCGCAAATATCTGCTGCCCCGCCAGTTGGACAGGGCCGGGCTGAAACGCCGCGACCTGAAACTCAACAGCCCGGCATTGAAGGCGATCATCGACGGCTACGCCCGGGATGCCGGGGTCCGGCGGCTGGAGAAGCAGATCGGCAAGATCGTGCGCAAGGCGGTGGTGAAGATCCTCGGAGGGGAGAAGAAACCCATTGAAATCGATGTTGACGAGCTGAAGGATTATCTGGGCGGTCCGGTGTTTCGCGACGAACGCAATCTCAGCGGCGCCGGCGTGGTGACCGGCCTGGCCTGGACCGCCATGGGGGGAGCCACCCTGAGCATTGAGGCGGTGAAGACCCATGAGTTCAATCGCGGTTTCAAACTCACCGGCCAGCTGGGTGACGTGATGCGGGAGTCGGCGGAGATCGCCTATGGCTATCTCGTGAGCCACGCCGAAGAGTTCGGCGTCGAGCGTGAGTTTTTCCAGAAATCCTTCATCCACCTGCATGTCCCGGCGGGCGCGACCCCCAAGGATGGCCCATCCGCCGGCATCACCATGACCTCCGCCCTGCTCTCCCTGGCGCTCGACAAACCGGTGCGCAAGCTCGCCATGACCGGTGAGCTGACCCTCACCGGACAGGTCTTCCCGGTGGGCGGCATCCGCGAGAAGGTCATTGCCGCGCGGCGTGCCGGTATCCGCGAGCTGATTCTGCCTGACGACAATCGCAGCGATTTCGAAGAGGTGCCGGAGCACATCCGCAAAGGATTGAAGGTACACTTTGCCTGTACCTATACTGATGTCATGCCCCTGCTGTTTCGACGCAAGGGATAGTTACTGGTCGTTAAAAAAACCTACAAAGGGTGGGCACCGCCCACCATTGGTAAGGCTAGATCGAGAGATATTTGGTGGGCGGTGCCCACCCGACCTTTTCGTGGTGTGAGGCAAGCTTGACCCAAATCAATGCCTGCGCACCGACAGCCATTTAGTCTCCACCCATCCTTAACCTTATCAGTGGATGGCTCATGGCGGTGATTCCATTGGGTGAACGCCCACCGCAACCCAAACCGAGTAAAGGCTTAGCACCCTTTGCCCTGGGCTTCCGACCGTTCTTCTCGGTGGCCGCCATTGCCGGGTTCATTTTGTTGGGACTTTGGCTTTTTATCTGGTCAGGCTGGCTCGACCCTCCTCTCTATTACGGCAGGCTCGGCTGGCACAGCCACGAGATGCTGTTTGGCTATGCTGCTGCCGTTATCGCCGGCTTTCTGCTCACCGCGGTGAAGAATTGGACCGGAATCGATACCCTGACCGGCACACCGCTGGCCCTGCTTACCCTGGTCTGGCTGCTGGGCCGGGTATTACCTTTGCTACCCGTCATCCCCGCCCCAGTGGTTGCGCTATATGATTTAAGTTTCCTCCCCCTGCTTGCGGCTGCCATCTACCAACCGCTGATGCGCGGCCAGAACAGGATCAACCGCCTCTTCCTGCCCCTGCTGGCCTGCATGGCGATGGCCAATCTACTGATCCACCTGCAGGCACTCGATATCCTGCCGACGGCCGGGAAGGGTACCGACCTGATGCTCAACCTGATCCTGTTACTGCTGACCCTAGTCAGCGGACGGGTATTGCCGTTCTTTACCGAAAAGGCGGTTGCCGGCGCCAAGCCCAAAAACAGCAAGCTACGGGAGCAGTGGGTGTTTGGTCTGATCATTGGCTGGGGCCTGGCTGAACTGCTCTACCCCATCCCCTGGCTGCTCGGCCTGCTTGCCGTGGGAGTTGCCATTACCCAGGGCTGGCGTCTGCTCGACTGGTATCATCCGCATATATGGCGGATCCCAATCCTGTGGGTTCTGTTCACGGGCCTTGTCTGGCTGATCGTTGGATTTCTGCTCAAGGCCCTGGCGGTCAATGGCCTTTTTCCCGGCAACCTGGCTCTCCATGCGTTGACCAGTGGCGCCATCGGTGTCCTGACGCTGGGTATGATGGCGCGGGTTTCCCTGGGACACACGGGGCGTGGGCTTCAGCCGGCGCAGCCTATCGAGTTCAGTTTCATTCTCCTCAACCTGGCAATCGCATTGCGTGTATTCGCACCTTTCCTGGCACCGAACCTCTATAACTTCTGGATTCAGCTCTCAGGCGGTTTATGGATCCTTTGCTTTATGCTCTTTTCCTATTATTATCTGCCGATCTTATTGAAACCCAGAATCGATGGGCGTCCGGGCTAACCAGCCAAACGAAAAAAAATCTCAAATTGATTGTTGACTATTTAAGAATATTCTTATATTCTTTGTTCCCAGAAGTGGCGCAGTACTCCACTTTAAAACAGTTTCCAACATTTAATTTTGAGGATAAACAATGTCTAAGCTTGTTAAAATCGCAGCTGCCGCTGCTCTGATCGCCGCTTCCGCTTCCGCTTCCGCCTGGTGGGGCGGTCCCTGGGGCAACAATGGCTATGGCAACAACTGGAGTGACTGGATGGGTGACGGATGGGGTGACGGTAACTTCGACATGAACATGAGCGCTCGCGGTTCTGGTCGTGGTTATGGCCGTGGCTACAACCGTTACAATAACTACTATGGCTATGGTCCTTACGGTTACGGCGCTCCTTATGGTTATGGCGCTCCTTATGGTGCTCCTTACGGCGCTCCGGTTGCCCCTCAGGCTACTGCTCCTGCTGCTCCGGCCAAGTAATTACCCTCTGGTGATTTACGCTTGAGCTGACACAGTCTCTCTGTGTCAAGTAAACAGGCGGGCTTATAGCCCGCCTGTTTGCGTTTAGGCAACAAAGTCCATGAGCCTGCGTGCCAGGCAATGATCAGTGTTATACTTCAGCCTCTTTTAACAACCTATAAAAAGGAGAGGCCAATGAAACGAGCCTTCACCACCACCATTGCCGGCCTTTTCTTCAGTCTTTGCGCCTTGTCCCTGCAAGCAGATGATGCCGTTAGCACCACCATTGGGGATCTATATAAAGAGAAGGCTGCACTCAATGGCAAGCTGGTAAAACTCAAAGGCAAAGTCGTCAAGGTTAACAACCAGATCATGCAGAGAAACTTTCTTCATCTGCAGGATGGCTCAGGTAGCCCTGATGATGGCTCCAATGACGTTACGGTAACCAGTCAGGACACCGCCAATGTGGGAGATCAAGTGACGGTTACAGGTACGCTGGTCCTCGACCACGACTTCGGATCAGGCTACAAATACCCGGTATTGGTGGAGAAGGCCAGCATCACACCCTGATACTGAACCGCCAAACGGATGGGATGACGCTCGATCCAGGGATGGAGTCTTGCCAACTCATCGCATGATTTAGCTTTCAGCCGCTACTGACAGCCGCAAGAACCGTCTCACAATCAGCCCAATTCAGCTCCCTGGCCTCACAGCATCAATCCGGTAAGCGGCATGGCAGGCCACACAGTTCTGCATCAGTACGGAAAGTTGCTGCAGCGCATGCCCGGGATCACCCAGTTCCTCCGCATCCAATGCCAGCATGTCGAACTGTTTGTGGGTATCGAAACCAAGCCGCTTGAAAGCCAACGGCAGTTTGCCAACCAGTGAACCCGGCACCTCATTCTGCGCGGCAGCGCCAACCTTGCGTGCCGCCACGGCGATCCGTGTCATATCCTCTCTGCCTACAGCCGCCGTGATCGTCTGGACCGATTCCAGGAAACTGCGCATTTCGGCCAGCACCAGATCCCGCTCCCCCGGTTCCAGCAACAGGGCCTGTCGGCCATCACTCGCTGGAACAACTGCTCCCGAAATGATGAACTTATAAGTCATCGCGGCTACCGCAAGAAAAAGAATAAGGCTGATTGCCCAGCAGATTTTACACATGGTTCAGTCCTGTTGTTGTCAGATGAATAGATCGAATTGTATTTGAGACTACTTAATATCGCTGATCTGGAGATAACCGCCAGATAAAAATTCTGGCTGAATCCTACATAAGTCTGGTCTACATCCAAGCAAATTATCCTAGAAACCGCAGTTGACCGCTCCATTCTGCCAGTAACGTATTGAAAAAATGATGGTTAGCTTCGATCTGTTTTCTCACCCATTGGGTGACTCACGCTACGGGCCGAATTGCACGCCCACGGCAGCGCATAGCTGCGTTGCAACTCCTTGGAATAGAATGACTATTCCGCGTCGTTGCGCCTTGCTCTGCACCCCCATGGACGCACCCTTCAACCCGTCCAACTGCAGTTTCTAGGATTATGCAGGGAAGGCTGACTAGTTCAGAGAATGATTTACATTACCTATTATTTATCACTAATTGATAGATAAATAGTTATTGAGTATTTAAGTATTTTCTTATATTCTTATCCCCAGAAGTAAAGCAGTACCAAGTTTAGATATTTAACCCTAATTTTCACAACATTTATTGAGGACTCTACAATGACCAAGATCGTTAAAATCGCAGCAGCCGCCGCCCTGATTGCCGCTTCCGCTTCCGCTTCCGCCTGGTGGGGTGGTCCCTGGGGCAACAATGGCTATGGCAACGACAACTGGATGAATGACTGGATGGGTGACGGATTCGGTGACGGTACCTTCGACATGAACATGAGCGCTCGTGGTTCTGGTCGTGGTAATGGCTATGGTTACAACCGTTACAATAACGCCTATGGCTATGGCCCTTACGGTTACGGCGCACCTTATGGTTACGGTGCTCCTTATGGTGCTGCTCCTTACGGCGCTCCGGTTGCCCCTCAGGCTGCTGCTCCGGCTAAGTAATTACCAGCGGGTAATTTCCAGCTGATCTAACCCAGGCTGACTGGGTTAGATACAAAGGCGGGCTTTTGCCCGCCTTTGTGCGTTTCAATCTGCCATCAGAAAGGAATATCGTCGTCGAAGTCATTTTCCGGCATGGAGGCGGCTGGCGCTGCCTGGGGTTGAGCCGCCGGACGTTGCGCCGGGGAGGGAGCGGAGTCAAATGCCGCACTGCCGCCCTTACTGTCCAGCATCTGCATCTCACTGGCCACAATCTCCGTGGTGTAGCGGTCCTGGCCATCCTGTCCCTGCCACTTACGGGTCCGCAGGCTCCCCTCGATATAGACCTTGGAGCCCTTCCTCAGGTATTCACCCGCAATCTCACCCAGGCGGTTGAAAAAGACGACCCGATGCCACTCGGTGCGCTCCTGCTGCTCACCGGTGTTTTTGTCCTTCCAGGATTCAGATGTAGCCAGGGTGACATTCGTCACCGCGCCGCCGCTGGGCATGTAGCGGGTCTCCGGGTCCTTGCCCAGATTGCCGATCAGAATAACCTTATTGATTCCACGTGCCATAGCTTGCCTCCTTCAGCACCCCGCCCCTTACGGACCCAGAAGGTAGAGAAAGATTTTCTACCCAACCTGCCGAGCGGATGATTAAAAAGATGAGAGTCTACCCTTGGTTGACGCAATATGCATCCAGCGCGTTCTCATCGAAGCGGGAAAGGTCGACCTTCAGGTAGGCCAGACGATCCTCGGCAATCACCACCGCATGGGCGACGCCATCCACCTCCAACAGTTTTTTCGCCAGCAGGGCCGCATCATCCGCCTCCAGACTCCCCACTGGCAGCAGGTAGTTACTGAGATATTTGGGATCGGTCATGCCCCAGGCGACCAGTAACCAGACGAGCGCCACACCAGCGCAGAACAGGAACACTCCCTCAATCCCAAAATGGGTCTGGATCCAGCCACCCAGCAGTCCGCCAATGAAGGCGCCGATAAACTGAGCGCTCGAATAGACGCCCATCGCCGTGCCCTTGCGTTCTCCCGGGGCCATCTTCGCCACCAGGGAGGGCAGCGTGGCCTCCAGCAGATTGAAGGCGGTAAAGAAGACAAACAGGGTCAGCACCAGGCCGGCCATTGTGGTGTTGAACAGATAGAGCCCCAGTCCCGCCAATGCAAGCCCCGCCACTCCGGTAATAAAGATCGACTTCATACGGCGTTTGCTCTCGGCAATGATCACCATGGGCACCATCGCCAGCATGGCCAACAGCATCACCGGCAGATAGACCCACCAATGGTGGTCGCTGGCCAGGCCAAGATCCCTCAGTGCGAGGGGATAGGCGAGAAACAGGGCGGTCAGCAGCATGTGCAGGGCGAAGATACCAAAATCGATGCGCAACAGTTCCGGCTCCGCCAGCACCCGGCCGAACTGTTCCGGCTCCACCTCCGCATCCCGGTGAAACTCACTCTTTTGCGGGGTAGGCACCACAAAGATCACGATCAGCACACCGCCCAGGGCCAGCAGTGCCGTGAGCCAGAAGATGCCCGGCACGCCAATCCAGCTGTTGAGCACCGGGCCCAGCACCAGGGAGACCGCAAAGGCAGCACCGATACTCATGCCGATGATCGCCATCATGCGCAGACGCCGTTGCTCGCGGCTCAGATCGGCGGCCAGCGCCATGATCACCGCGGCGATGGCGCCACTGCCCTGCAGGGCGCGACCGAGGATGATGCCGTATATATCATCAGCCGTTGCGGCCACCACACTGCCCAGAGCGAAGATGATCAGCCCCCCGATGATCACCGGCTTGCGGCCGATGCGGTCGGAGAGCATGCCGTAGGGAATCTGCAGCAGGGCCTGGCTCAGGCCATAGATGCCGATGGCCAGACCCACCAGCATTGGCGTCACCCCGGACAGCTCCTCCGCATAGAGGGCGAAGACCGGCAGGATCAGGAACAGGCCAAGCATGCGCAGGGAGAAGATCCCCGCCAGGGAGAAGGCGCCCCGCCGCTCAATCTCATTCAATCCCGAGGCTGTACTTCCGCCTTTCGTCATGCCTGATTCACTTTGCCAGCCGCTAAAAAGAGCGCGTATAGTAGCAGGTTCGCCCGATTCGTTACATGCTGCCAACACGCAGTTTTAACCTGAATAAACAATCCTCTGAAACACACATGGACACTATCAAAATCCGCGGGGCGCGCACCCATAATCTGCAGGACGTCGATCTGGAACTGCCCCGTGACAGGCTCATCGTGATCACCGGCCTGTCAGGCTCCGGCAAGTCCTCCCTGGCCTTCGACACCATCTATGCGGAGGGTCAACGGCGTTATGTGGAGTCCCTCTCAGCCTATGCGCGGCAGTTCCTCTCGCTGATGGAGAAGCCGGACGTGGATCATATCGAGGGGCTGTCACCGGCGATCTCCATCGAGCAGAAGACCACCTCCCACAACCCCCGCTCCACGGTCGGCACCATCACCGAGATCTACGACTATCTGCGCCTGCTGTTCGCCCGCGCCGGTACCCCGCGCTGCCCCGAGCACGATACCCCGCTTGAAGCCCAGACCGTCAGCCAGATGGTGGACCAGGTGCTGGCCCTGCCCGAAGGCAGCCGCCTGCTGCTGCTTGCCCCGGTGGTCTCTGAGCGCAAGGGTGAGCACCACAAGCTGCTCACCGAGCTGCACGCCCAGGGCTTCATCCGTGCCCGCATCGACGGGGAGATCTATGAGCTGGACGACATTCCCACCTTGGAACTGCACAAGAAGCACAACATCGAGGTGGTGGTGGACCGTTTCAAGGTGAGAACCGATCTCGCGCCCCGCCTGGCGGAGTCATTCGAGACCGCCCTCAACCTGGCGGAGGGACTGGTGCGGGTGGCCTGGATGGACGGGAGTGAGGAGGAGCTGGTCTTC
>JBDLIF010000112.1:0-7734 GCA_039714955.1 Pseudomonadota bacterium
ATGCCGAAGCCGCCCGCCTGGTGAGTGAAGATGATTCTGCGGCAGCGATTGCCAGTGATACGGCCGCAGAGTTATATGGTCTCGTCATTGCTGCACAACATATTGATAAGCAGTTCCTGCTGCTGGACCTGGTGCTCTCCGTGTATGACGCGGGCGCGGAGCTGATCGAGCTGGGCGTCCCGGTCCAGCAGCTCGCCGCACTGCCGGTGATGGCCCGCCTGCGCCGCTGCAAGGAGCTCTACGATTCCTCCCAGACCGAGCAGCTGAGGGCCTTTCAACAGGAGGCGCTGGGCAGCTTCCAGGCGATCCGCTCCGAATATGCCCAACGTGAGGAGCCGAGCTGATGGGGGCCAAGGAGTACCGTACCGTTGCCACGGCCCGGGGCGGTCTGCTCTCGGTCATGGATGCGCCGAACATCGCCTTCGGTGACCGGGTGCTGATCAGTGACCGAGCGGGCCGGACCCGCAACGGCCAGGTGATCCGCTGTTCCAGCCAGGAGGTGCTGATCCAGGTCTTCGAAGGCACCGACAACCTGGACATCGAGAACACCTGGGTGCGCTTCCTGGACGAGCCCCTGGAGATCGCCCTCTCCCCGGAGATCCTCGGACGCATCTTCAGCGGTCTGGGGGACCCCCGCGACTACCGCCCGCCCATCGTCTCCAGTCTGCACCGCAGCATCAATGCCGCCCCCTTCAACCCGGCGGCGCGCAGCTATCCCCGGGAGTTCATCCAGACCGGCATCTCCACCATCGATGGCCTCAACTCCCTGGTGCGGGGACAGAAGCTGCCGATCTTCTCCGCCTCCGGCCTGCCCCACAACCGCCTGGCGGCGCAGATCGTGCGCCAGGCCAAGCTGCCGGACGAGGAGGGCCGCTTCGCCATCGTGTTCGCCGCACTGGGGGTCTCCTACGCCGACGCCCGATTCTTCCAGGACGAGTTCGCCTCCTCCGGGGTGCTCAGCAATGTAGTGATGTTCATCAACCGGGCGGACGACCCGCCGGTGGAACGCCTGACCCTGCCACGCATGGCGCTGACCGCCGCGGAGTATCTGGCCTTCGACCTCGACCACCACGTGCTGGTGGTGATGACCGACATGACCCACTACGCCGAGGCCCTGCGGGAGGTAGCGACCGCCAAGGGGGACGTGCCCGCGCGCAAGGGCTATCCGGGCTATCTCTACTCCGACCTGGCGGAGATCTACGAGCGTTCCGGGCGCATCAAGGAGCGCCATGGCTCCATCACCCTGGTGCCGGTGTTGAGCATGCCCAGCGACGACATCACCCATCCGATCCCGGATCTGACCGGCTATATCACCGAAGGGCAGATCGTGCTCAGCCGGGAGCTGCACAACCAGGGCATCTACCCGCCGGTGCATATCTCCCCCTCCCTCTCCCGCCTGATGAAGGATGGCATCGGCAAGGACTTCACCCGGGAGGACCATCCCCACGTGGCCAACCAGCTCTATGCCCTCTACGCCCGTGCCCTGGACACCCGCAACCTGGCCTCCATCATCGGCGCGGACGAACTCTCCTCCCGGGATCGGCGCTACCTGGAGTTTGCCGACGCCTTCGAGACCCGCTTCGTGAAACAGGGGGAGGACGAAGACCGTAGCATCCTGGAGACCCTGAATCTGGCCTGGGAACTGCTCTCCCTCTTTCCCCAAGAGAGCCTCACCCGGGTCAGCGAGACCGAGATGGCCAAATACCACAGGCAGGGACCATGAACACGAAACGGCTCAAGGCGCCACCCACCAAAAGCACCCTGCTGAGCCTGAAGCGGCAGCTGAGGTTTCTCGTGGATGGCCACAGCCTGCTGGAACGCAAGCGGGAGCTGCTGACCCGGCTGGTCTATCAACGCCTGCGGGAGTATCGTGAACTGCACGACGACGCCCATGCCGAGCTGAAGCGCGCCTATCACTGGCTCAGCATGGCGCAAATGCGCATGGGCAGCCGCGCGCTGCACCAGGCCGCATTGGGCGTACAGCCGGGGCTGAAACTGAACATCCTGCCGCGCCGCAACCTAGGGGTCGAATACCCCTCCGTCAGCGGCCAGCTGCTGCCGATGAATCCGGTGGGACTGCTGGGCACCGACCCCAGCTTCGACGAGACCCGTAAACACTTTGCCGATGCGGCCCTCAAGCTGGCCAAGATGGGGGAGGTCTCCATGAGCCTGAGTCGCCTGATGGCCGAACAGCGCAAGGCCCAGAAACGGGTCAATGCCCTGCGCTACAACATCATCCCAAGGTATAAGAACACCATCCGCTTCATCGAGAACCTGCTGGAGGAGGAGGAGCGGAATACCCTGTTTCAGATGAAACTGCTCAGGGAGCAGCACAGGGTGTGAGGTACCCGCCCTGTTTCCCAGGACAACAAGAACATCCAAAAATCAAGTAGGGTGGGCACCGCCCACCATTAAAGGATAGATCGAGAGGGTTTGGGTGGGCGGTGCCCACCCTACATTGAAGGTTTTTTACAATGATGGGGTTATTCTTCGTCCTCATCATCATCGTTGTCGACCAGGGTCATCGGACCAACCACACCGGTTATGGAGTCACCATAGGGATTATCCGTTGAGCTGTCTGGATGTTGCGCGACCAGCGTCATGTAAGAGTAATCGCCCACTTTGTGAAGGTAGGGCGAGGTGGTCTCCGCGCCTACCGGTACCGTCACGATCCGGGTCAGCTCATGGGTATCCAGATCGAAGGACCAGACCATGTTGTTTTCATGCTTACCGTCTTCACCGATGACCAGGTTGTTCGAATGCTCGATCAGGGTGATATTGTCCGGCTGCGCCATGACCTCGTTGTTCATCGCACACTCGTTCGGTGAGATCTCGCCACCCGCCGTCCCGGAAGCCAGGATGCTGTTCATGTTGACCGCCACCAGATCGCTCTTGATCCGCTTGCCGCTGGTATCACGCACCCCAGGCAGCATGTCCATGGCGTAGACGGCACCGCAGTAGTCGGCCTTGGCCACCCGAATGTGATTTCCGGTTTCAACATAACCGTTCTCATCACGGTCGTCATAGTTGCGTTCCGTGCCGCTCAGCAGCTTTTCCGGATCGTAGCTGTTGTCCAGCATACCGCGGCCCACCTCGGAGATGGCGATGTAGGCCTGGTTGCGATGCGCGTCGAAGGTAAAGCCCTCCATCTTGCGAAACTCGTAGGTGGCACCTTTAAGCGCGGCGTAGCGACGGGATTCCAAGCGGGAGGCCAGCCTATCCATACCCGGCTTGAGCTCGATACACTCGGTGATCTCGTCGGCGGAGAGCTCGGTGCAGTTCTCGCTATCCACATCGAACATATCGGAGAAGACGACACCCTCCTTGATGGCGCGCTTGATCTGGTGGTTATGGGCGCGGCCAAGATTGATCCAGCCGAGTTGCGCGGAGCCGCCACCGAAACCACTGGTCTGGTTCCATTTCGCGGCATACAGAGTACCCTGAGATAGATCACCCTCTCTGTCCGCGACAAACATGAACAGGGTGTCGTTGGTGCCATCATCTGTCAGATAGGCGGTCTTGCCGTCAGGCATGACATAGCCCAGCTCATGGGAAAAACGCCCCATGGCATAGTGCTTGGTGAAACTGGCCTGGCCATTGCCCTGCACATCCACTTCGGTGATCCAGCCATTGTGGTAGGGGCTTGACCTGGCGTAATCACCCAGCCAATAGGAACGCACCTTGTCGTTGTAGTAGTAGTCAGACGTCTCATCGAGTTCGATCTTCTTCGCGTCCGGCTCGTACTCTTCACCACCCAGATAGCTGTTCCAGGGGGTCACGGAACCGGCGCAGTGGACCCAACCGCCCCACTCTTTCGACTGATCGATCGACTGCAGGCTGCCTGGTTTTGGCATCAGTTCACCGGAACCCGTCTGCATGATTTCGGCCATATACATACCACCGGTCTGACACTCGAACTGGGAGATCAGGTAGGTCTTGCCATGCTTCTCGAGCAGGGCATTGAAATCGGTGCCACTGCCGGCGACACCAGCGGTGTTACCACTGCAGATGTAGGGAAGGCCGCTGCCGGAGACCGCCGGATCGCCCTTGTAATCTTTCATGAGGCCATAGGTTTCACCCGTAATCGGATCCACATCCCCGGTACGAAACAGTTCGGTGAAACCGATCTCCTGAGGAGCCTCCTCACCCAGGGTCACTTCGGATGAAACGGTTATCTCGTTAGCCTCTACCGGCAGAGCGACCTCTGTAAAAGCCACATCTTCCGCCTCTGCTTGAGAGCTGAACAGGAGGGCGAGAGAGACCGCACTGGCCGTAGCCGTACGCTGAAAACCAAGACGATGAATGGACATTAAAATTCTCCGGATTGCAATTTTCGTTTCCCCTGTACCAAACAGGCCAAGTGGGAAGAGAACTATCTTGCTCATCCCATAAAGTTGATGAGCATGGGAAGATGAGCGCGGCATCTTACGGAGATTTTGTTAAACCCGCGTGAAATTCATATGACGGATATATTTAGAAACGATTACATGCTTGGCCGATGGCACCGACTGAAGTCTTTACTGCTTACACAACCTGCGATCATTTGAGTTCCAGCACCAGAGATTTTCTGGCGTCAGGTGGACACCGCCTATCCAGTGATCGACGCCATTGATTTCCAACCAGTTACGCTTCCCATCCAGCACGGCTTCTCCCTCCGAGGTAATCGATAGCGTCTGGTCTGGGCTGGTTGGCAGGGTCAGGGACTTACCCGGCGGCAAGGTCAGCAGCGGTGAATTGGCATCCAACATCTGTTGCAGCATCACCCAGAAACTGGCATCGCCCATAAAGCGCCGATCCTCCGTCTGCTGATAAGACCCGAAAACCCTGCCGGCTCTCTGCTCGCCCTGCGCAATGATGCGTAAAGCCCTTTGCGCCGTCAGTGACAAGCCGCTGGCGCAGTCTGGATACTCCTGCAGTTGCCTGAGCACGGCCCCATGCAGGAAGGGCAGCAGAGCAGTATCTTCATGCAGCAATGCCTGCCACGGTTCCGGTGTTGCAGCACGAAACGCCGCCCAGGCCTTTTTAGCCAACCGCAGGTGGTGATCGGTAACAGTCTCTTCATGAACCGTCAGGGCCTTCATCTCTTCCGCTGTACACATACCGAGGTAGTGCTCGGTGCAGATGATGGTCAGTCTGTCGGCTTCTGGCGGATGCTCACGGAACCAGTCGAGAATCTGCAGGATCTGCAACTGGTCATACAGGTCGTGTTCGAACCAGAGGATAACCTTCGTGTAGTCTCGATAGTTCCGCAGGGTTTTATCCCGTTCGATAAAGCCTTCGGTGACCGCTTGAGCGGTTCCCCATCCCCGCTCGACGATAAAGTCCGCCCTGACCTGGGAAAGTTCCTCCAACGACAAACCGTCAGGTACCGGTCCGTCGTGCAGCACATCCCGCCAGGGAAGGAAGTCACCCGGGATACCCGCCTGTTGCATTATCCCGACGGCGCTGTCGCCATTGGTGATGTTTAAGATCATTTCCATCCACACAATGATTTGTTTCAGATAGGCTCAGACAGCTTCTGTCGCTGTCTCATTTTGGGGCGCTCAGCGCTTCCTGCTCCAACAGCACGCCATCGGGAAGATGCACCGTCGAGGTGGGAAATGCCACTTCGGCGCCATTTGACTCAATGACGTCAAGCACCTTCAACAGCACATCCTCCTTGATCTCGTGATAGCGCACCCAGTTGGTGGTCTTGGTGAAGGTATAGATGAAGAAGTCGAGGGATGACGCGGCAAACTTGTTGAAGTTGACGATCATGGTCTGGTCGCTGGCGATCTCCGGGTGATTGCGCAGCATGCTCTTCACCTGCTCCACGATCCTGCCCATGCTGGCCGCATCGTCATAGCGGATACCGATGGTCTCGTAGATGCGCCGGTGGCTCATGCGCGAGGGATTCTCCACCGCGATCGTGGCGAAGACCGAATTCGGCACATAGAGGGGCCGCTTGTCGAAGGTGCGGATCAGGGTCAGGCGCCAGCCGATGCGTTCCACCGTACCCTCGATATCCCGGTCTGGCGAACGGACCCAGTCACCCGTGGCAAAGGGACGGTCCAGATAGATCATCATGCCGCCGAAGAAGTTCGACAGCAGGTCCTTGGCCGCGAAGCCTATCGCGATACCACCGATACCACCGAAGGCCAGCACCCCGGAGACCGAAAACCCTAGAGTCTGCAGTACCACCAGGGCCGCGGTGATCCAGACCGAGACCCGCAGCAGTCGGGCCACCGCCTCCACCACCGTGTGGTCGACCTCCTTGCCGATCTCCCTTCTGTGTTCCACATAGCGGCTCTCGGCTTTCTGAATGAAGCCCACCAGAAACCAGGCCAGGCAGCCGATCACCCCCATGCTCTTCAGGGGTTCGGCCAGATCAAACAGCGTGGCGCCGGTCTCGACCCGCACGATATGCGCGGCAAAGGTGATACCCAGGATCCAGATCAGCAATGAAAGTGGCTTGCGCAGGGCGTGCAGCAGGGCATCGTCCCAGGGATTACGGGTACGGGAGAGGGTCTTTTCCAAGCGGTTCAGCAGACGACGCTGAACAAAATCCAACAGCAACGAACCAAACACCACCAGGAACGCTTGCATGATCCAACCGCCCTGCCCGGTCCAGTGCTCGACTTGAGTCAGCATCTCATCCATCTCGAACTCCAATCAGATATTCAGTGCATATGATAGCAAAGCTCGCTGATGAGCCTTCTCTTTAACGAAGGTTCAGACCTTCACCATGTCCCAACCATCCAGGGACCAAGCCCTATATGCGATTTCTGTCTGTCAGCTTGCGGGTTTGCACTTGCCATCGGCTAGTAGTTATGATTGATTCATGATGAATCAAATTAGGTTCATTCCGAGGGACCTATGCAATTTGTGGAAAAAAGGCAACAAATCAAAGGAGAATAGTATGAAAAGGTATGGCGCAGAGTTCCTTGGAACCTTCTGGTTGGTTCTTGGCGGTTGTGGCAGTGCCGTGTTGGCCGCTGCGTTCCCAGATGTGGGCATCGGTCTGCTTGGCGTTTCACTGGCCTTTGGTCTGACCGTGCTGACGATGGCCTTTGCCATCGGGCACATATCCGGCTGCCATCTCAATCCTGCGGTTTCGTTTGGACTCTGGGCTGGGGGTCGTTTCCCCGCGCGAGAGCTGCTGCCCTACATTGTTGCTCAGGTCCTGGGCGCTGTAGTAGCCGGTGGTGTGTTGTATCTCATTGCTAGCGGTAAGGCGGACTTTGATCTATCCGCGGGTTTTGCTTCAAACGGTTACGGTGTCCATTCACCAGGTGGGTACAGTTTGCTGGCTGCTCTGATAACTGAAGTGGTCATGACAATGATGTTTCTCCTTGTCATTCTTGGTGCCACTGACAAGCGGGCGCCACAGGGTTTCGCGCCGATTGCAATTGGTTTGTGCCTGACTCTCATCCACCTGATTAGCATCCCAGTGACGAACACCTCGGTAAATCCTGCACGCAGTACGGGCGTTGCAGTGTTTGTCGGCGATTGGGCAGTTGCACAGCTTTGGCTTTTCTGGGTAGCTCCTATCATTGGGGGTATGCTTGGCGCTGCGATCTATCGTTTCATCGGTAGTGAACAAAACTAGCCAGCAGAATACCCGATTGGATGGCTTGGGGTCTCTAACCCCCCAGCTCCTACAGCACCCCGCATGCGGTTCCGCACGGGGTGCTTCCTTCGCGTACAAAGTGATGCCCCCTGTCATCACTCCTACGCTATTTCTAATCGCGTAAT
>JBDLIF010000113.1:0-7694 GCA_039714955.1 Pseudomonadota bacterium
GGCATGGGTGACGACCACGATGCGAGCCGCCTTGCGGTAGAGATAGTGCTCCAACCATTCAAAAAAACGCAGTACAACCGAGTCTCTCATCGCCCCAACCACAACGTCGGGGTCAAGTCTTGTCTTTTGCCGTAAAGCATAAAAGCAATCTTAAAAAATCAAAAAGCAAGACTTGACCCCGGCGTAAGACTTAAAAGCAAGACTTGACCCCGGCGTAAGACTTGACCCCGGCGTATGCATGACCCCGGCGTATGCACAATACTAAACACAGGTGTCGGACGGCATGGTTTCATCTCGGGAGAAACCGCATTCGGGACAGGTGATTGTTGATTTCAGCGTAATGTCCATTGAGGGTTCTCTCAAACGATTAGGTTGAAAACCCACCCAAGAGTTTAAGGTCCAGAGTTGGCAGTAAGCGTTCTTTACACGGTTCGAGCATATCTTACGCTGACTGCCAGATTAAATGCAGATTAATACACCTTGAGTTAAAGGGGACGCTACCCTTTTTTTCTTCTTTCATGTTCGACTTTGAGCATTCCAGCAAGCACCACCGATATCTCTTCGAATTCAGGTGTTTGAGCTGACTCAATCCAACCTTCTGAAGATTTCATTCGGGCGACGCTCACGTTCGAGTTCCCTGTATTCACGCAACCGACGTATTCCTCAATCATCTTGGGCTATTTCCAGCCGCCTCGATAATCGTCTGTGTCGGGATTAATCTTGTCACCTCAATTAATCAGATTTTTCTTAGGCTTTACCACGGCAGGGGTTGGACAATGATCAGACAGCGTTGTGCAAGATTAATCTGGGGCAATTATACTCATGGCGAATGAGTTTTCAGGACCCATCGCACGCCGCCTTTGCCGCATAGCCGCGTTAGAACACGAAAACCATAGAAAAAACTATGCCTTACGTATTCTGCCTTGTTCTGCAACAAACGCGACGCACGCTGCGCACCCGAAAACCCATCCGTCATGGGTATACAGGGTGGAGTCTGGTGCGGTTTGTCCACAACAGCCCATATGACATCGAATGCTCACTTCGCTTACCCTATAATAATACTCTAGCTTGAGGAGAAAATGAGATGAACAGTAAATCAGGACCGGTCATACTGCTGATCGCAGGCGGGATCATTGCGTTGGTGTTCGTGAAGCTGATGTATGACATGACTACAAATATGGCGAGGATGACTGATTATGTCGGCTCTCTCACCAAGGAGGTCTCCGCCATGCGTACGAGCATGGAAACCATGACTGTAAGCATGCAGCGCATGGATAGGAATATCCAGGCCATGGGGGGAGCGGTTAAGAAGGGGAGCGATACTTTTAAGCAGTGGGATCCGACTCAAATGATGCGCTAACCGGGCAAGCTCGGATCAACCTACCCATGTTGCTGCGAAGGTCCGGATAAATTTGGCAACCGCCTTGCCTGAAGTCAAAGACTCTGAGCGTCAGCACTTTTCAAGGTCGTGGGCCAAGCATGGCTCCGCCAATGTCCGGTGTTGGCAGAAACCGGATCTTCACATCCTGGTATTTTTTAAAATAAGCCACTAGAAAACCGCCCCAGGGAAGTGGGTTCGGGATCCAGGTTTCCAACCATTGCGCAAGCGGAGTCCCCTGGGGAAGAAAAATGGCGGTACGCATTGTGATCTGCTTTGGTGAAGGCGTGAGCATGGGTAACCATGTATTCACCACCTCGCCTGCACTATCCCACCGGGCGCCTCGGTAACTGCCCTGTCCCTGTTTTTGCCGATAGAGCAGGCTATGCCGGTTAAGTAGGCCGAGCACAAGAGCTTGGCGGGTCATGCGCCACATCTGTTGCAAGGCCTGCAAAGGATCGTCAATGAAGCACAGGCTGGTAACGGCGATTGTGTAATCAAAGGCGTGATCGGGAAACGGTGGCTTCAGCGCGCTTCCCTATATATAGTGAATTTCGCCCTCTTGCTCTCTGGCAAAATCCAGGACGGCAGGGTCAGAATCGATTCCGGTAATCGATAAACCAAGTCGGGCAAAGCGACGACTGAAGTGACCGGTTCCGCAGCCGACATCCAACAGCGAGGCACCAGCCGCCGGTCTTAACAGATTTTGCAACAAAATGAATTCACGATCCCCGATCCAACGCCCGCGAGGGGTGTGGTACCAGGCCTCATAGGCCGCCGGATCGGGGATGCCATTCATTTTGGCTACTCGTTGATGAACTCGACGGCAAGGTCTACCAGGTCTTCGGCATAGAGATCCCGGAAGAAGTGATCTGCACCGTCTATCACTTCCAGTTCTATAGTGCCCATCTCCGCCATAGGGGCCAGTTTCTTGTCCAGTCCTTTCACTAGCTGATCTTCCGTGGCGGCAAATACCAGAACCGGTTTGTTGATCTTTGGAAGCAGGTAAGGGGTGTCCTTGCGGGGATCCGGTGCATAGTAGGAAATGAATGCCTCTGCACTGGCGGCGGTTTCCTTGCAGTAGATAAAGTCTGTATTTTGCATCAAGGTTTTTGGTTTGCCGGCGGTTATCAGTATTTTCGCTTTTTTCAGCACCGGTTCCAACGGTTTCCCGTATGTTCCACTGTATCCTTCAGCGGCATATTCCGGACTCCAGGTCTGGGGAGCGATCAGAATCACCTTTTTAATTACCGGTTCATCACGCTCGACCGCAAACCAGGCAGTCTGATTTCCTCCACGAGAGTGGCCTGCCAATATTACCTGTTGCGCACCCTGTCTCTCCAGCCAAGCCAACCAGGCGCCGATCTCCTGTACGGCGTCCTCATGATTATGGGTGTGGGGGGTGGCGCAATCATAGGGGCCATGACGATCATCCAACCCGAGGCTGAGGTTGATCGCCAGCGTGCTGATAGCGTTTTCCAGGAAAAGTCCCTGCAGTGTGGTGATGATCTCGCTCTTATTGTGGGAGAGGGTGCCGTGGGTGATCAGCACCACCGGTCCCGCCGGCCAGCTTTCGGCCTGCTCCAGGTTGGCGTTAAGACCAAGGCTCGCGTGGGACAGTTTCACCTCTTCCGCCTGGGCCTGGACCAGGAACAGAATGGCGGTCAGGATTGTCCATCGTTTCATCGAGTTGTCTCCTCAGTGGTTGGTGGTTGTATTATTTGCCGCCTCAAGTCTACGCGCCTGTGTGATTGCGTCGCGAATGCGGATCAGGTCACCGTCCAGGGCCGGCTGGCCATGCCACCACTGGTAATCGGGCGACTGATGACCAACGCCCAGGCGAACGTTCCGCAGGTGCTGAAGCATGGGTTTGCGCAGCTTTGCTACCTCCTCCGGGGGCAGGGTGGATGCAGTCGAGAGCAGTCCCTCTCCCTCCGTTACCTTAAGTTCGGCGATTTCCTGCTGGCGCCTGCCGCTGTCGAACTGTTCGCGCACGTAGCGCGGGCTGTGGCAGCCGGCGCAGATCCATTGCCTGACGCTGGGGTCGTGCTCCGGCGCCATGGTGTCGCCATGGTCGTTGTCGTGCTGGTGGCAATAGCTGCAGCCGGGAACCCGGTAATTGCCCTGTTTTAGAGGGCGGAGCCAATCCTGTCCGTGTTCCTCCAGACGGAGGATAACACCGTGTTTGGAAGTAGTGTAGCTGTGGTTCACCGGGCCTTGGTGGCAGCCGTTGCAGGCCTGGTTTCGGCGTGCTGCGGCAAGCGAGTCGCCGTGACGGTCGCCATGACAGTCACTGCAGTTGACTCCTGATGCACTTCCATGGGGTCCGTTGCGCCAATCCTTTATCAATTCGGGTTCACGTGTTTCATGGCAGGCAATGCATTCGGTATCAGTGAAGGGTCCGTCAGGCACCGGTCCCTGCGCAACCGCGGGGATCACGAATAGACTGAGCACTGCGGACAGCCGGCGGTCAGTGAATACACGGCGGAGTTTCCCTGTCAGTTCAATCGCCTTATCCATGGTGGCGGTCAGAGCCTGACGAACTATGGATGAAATAATGAAATCTCAGATTTGCATATGCCATCAATTGCTTACCTTAGGTTCCGGCCGCCACCATGAATAAGGCGGGATCAGTTGTGCTCCCGGTTGTGATCGGTGTATTCGCCGTGCAACCACAATTCTGCCGGGGCATGGGATCTGATCCCGGCTTTGCGTTCTGCCTCGGCCAGCCCGCGCAGTTCGTCGGCCCTGATTTCGATCTGCTGCAATGCGGCTGTCAGCCGCTGATGGCCTTCAGCGACCCCGGCTTGGTTGCCGTGGGCGGCCGATTTGTAGGCGCCCAGGTTGTCGAAGTACCACATCTCAAAATAGTCGCGCTCGATGCCGGAGACATTGTAGAAGGCCGACGCCTGACCCTCGAAGAAGCCGATGCGCTCGCGTGGCCAGATCTTGTCGAGCCAGTCCAGGGGATAGGGGGGGCGTTCGCCGGCGGCGGGGTGGAGCAGGTCATCGGCACGCAAATCCTTGAGGATATTCTCAGCCGCGTAGAGCTTCTCCCAAGCCTGCTTGCGTTCCCGGTCCATCTCGGCCAACCACTGCGCGGCCTGCTGCTCCTGGTGGCAGTCGCTGCAGAGTCGGATCCAGCGCCGGCGCAGTACTTGGTTCTTCGAGGTGTGCGGATTAACCTCCCGCAGCCCGAATTTCCACAACGATTTGTGGGCCACCTGATGGCGGCCGCCGTCCATGTGGCAATAGGCGCAGGTGGGGGCCTTGTAGTTGCCCTTTTTCAGGGTTTTCGACCAATCCCAACCCTCCCCCTCCTGCAGATAGATCTGACCGTGGACGGAGGCGAAATAGGTTTCGTCGTCTGGATGCGGCGGTCCGGAGTGGCAGGTGATGCAGGCTTCCGAGCGGCGCGCCTCGGCAGCGTCGAAGCGGTGGCGGGTATGGCAGGAATCACACTTGGTGGCCACCGAGTGGCATTGCACGCAGGACTGCACCTCGGCCTTGGGCTTATCCACGAAGTGGGGGGCATCCAATGCCCGTTCCATCGCCAGTACATGGCTGGGAAATCCGTAGCGGGCCTCGTCGCGGAACTCGCTATGCTGCTGGTCGTGGCAAGCGCCGCAGATCCGGGGCGTTGGCAGGAGTAACTGCTGATGGTCGTTGCCGTGACAGTCGTTGCAATAGACGGTTTCATCGGACCTGGCGTGGCGGCTTTGCCGCCAGTCGGCAACGATGTCGGGGGTGACTCCCTCATGGCATTGGATGCACTGTTCGCCTTCGAACACACCCTGAACCGAATCCGGCGACTGGTAGAAACTGTCCGGGTCCCAGTAGCCCTGAACCGGGTCGGGTGCCCAGTGACGGGAATAAAGTCCGGCACCGGGGCCGCTTTTGCTCCAGTGTATATAGGCGAAGCCGGCTGGAACCGCCAGTAGTGCAAGGATTAGGGGGATCAGTAAGTAGCGCATGGCCTGTCCTTATGATCGCCTCCCGATGGGCTTGAACGACTGGAAATTGTCCAATATACCTTCCGCCGCCCGCCGACCTGCCGCTATCGCGGTAACCGCCAGATCCGGGCCGTGGGTGTTGTCGCCTCCGGCCCAGATCCTGGGGTGGGAGGTGCGGCCGTGGTCGTCCACGCGGATCCGACCGTCAGCTTCGATGGCAATACTGAACTCCCCCAGCCATGCAGGTGGGCGATGCTCGAACAGGAAGGCGGCACCCTCCTCATGGGTCACAAGGTGACCTCCTTCGGGGATGCGCGCAGACAATCTTCCGGGCCGCGGTAGGCTATGGTGACGGAGGCTCCCAGCCGCAGTGCGGCACGGGCGCAATCCATGGCGGTATCTCCGCCGCCGAGTACCAGCACCCGCTTGCCATCCAGCGGTTCGCGCTCCCCTGCATTGAGCTTGGTCAACCAGCCGAGGGCCGGGGTCACACCGGGAAGTTCCCGGCCGGGCAAATCCACCTTACGTGGGTTCTGTGCGCCCAGGGCGAGAAAAACGGCATGGTTGGTGTCGATCAGTCCTCGCAGCGCCTTGCCATCGATGGATCTGCCGAGCTGGAAGCGGATACCAGCCTGTTCCAGCAATTCCTGTCGGCGTGTCAGCAGCGCCTTATCCAGCTTAAAGGAAGGGATGGCGGACTGCAGCAGTCCACCGATCCGGGTTGCTCGGTCGTAAAGGGTAACTTCCACACCCGCGCGGTTGAGGTGCTCGGCACAGGCCAGTCCCGCCGGACCTGCCCCGATCACAACGGCCCGCCGGCCGTTGCGGGCTGCCGGCGCGACGGGTTGCCAGCCGGAATCCAGTGCCCGTTCCGCCAGTGCCCATTCAATCGCGCCGATGTTTACCGCCCCTTCCAACCGACCTCGGGTGCAGGCGCTTTCGCACAGAAGGTGCTGGGGACAGATGCGGCCGCACACCTCAGGCAGGGGCGAGGTCGCATGCACCAGATCCCCGGCTTGCCGCCAGTCTCCACGGGTGGCGGCCGCCAGCCAGTCGGGGATGCGATTGCCCAGAGGGCAGGCGTTACGGCACCCGGGTACGCCGCAGTCCAGGCAGCGTTCGGCTTGGATCTGAAGGGCGTTGGTGGTAAGCGGTTGCTCCGCCTCGTTCCAGTCCTTCAGGCGCAGAGTGAGGGGGCGATGCTCCGCTTCCTTTCTTGGCGCCGGGGCAAGGGATCTGCGCTTCAGCAGGTGGCTGGCGTCCTGTCGCAGCTTGGGACGAAACACATTGCGAAGGTCGCGGATCTCCAAGGCGTCAGTTGGGCAGGAGATGATGCAGCGGGCGCAGCCCATGCAGTCCTCGATGCCGGTGACCTCTCCTGTTTCCTTGCCCTGTCGCCACACCGGTATGCCCATGTCGCAGGCCTGCTCACAGCGCCGGCAGTCGATGCACCGTTGGGTGTCCATCTCGATACCGTAGAAGCCGGCATGATTGAGCAGGCCGAAGGTGGCGCCGAAGGGGCAGAGGTAGCGGCAGTAGAAGCGGTTGCCGGTGATCGGGGTGATAAAGAAGGTGCCGAAATAGGTGAGCCCCACTACCAGTGCGAACATGCCGACCAGGGATGCGGTCCAGGCGTTGGGGGGGAACTGGGTGGCCACCATCACTCCCACGTACCAGACGAAGAAAAACCACTTGGTGTGACGCAGGCGCCAGGCCCAATCGCCGCGCGGGGAGAAGCGGCGAAACGGAAAGCCCACGGTCTCGCGGATACCCACGCAGGGGCAGCCGAAGCCGCAGATTATCCGCCGCCCGAAGAGGAATACCAGCAGCAGGGTGAGAAAGAAAGTGAGGGTCCCCGGTGTGTGCAGGGCGGGAAAGACCGGCTGGCTCCAGACATAACCGGCATAAGGCTCAAACATGGGCGCGAGCCAGGGGATCAGCCACCAGAAGCCGGTGATCACCGTCACCAGAATGATCAGACGTTTGCGGGTGTAGGGATTCAGTTCGGCACGGATACGCCACAGGCCAAAGGCAAGGATAATGGCATATTCGGTATAGCGATTGAGCCAGACAGGGTTCTCGAACAGATAGAGCCAGGACTCGTTAAACCAGCCCACGAAGGCCAGGGTAAAGGCGGCCATGGAGAGCGCCATGACCCACCAGCGATAACGGCCGGGCAGGGTATCCTGGCATGTCGCACCGTTGGGCCGGGTGCTGTATGTCAGGAGGGATTCTTGTTGACTGACCGGATTCATGAGTGCACTTTTCAGCGGATTTTCCGGCGTCCCCGTTGTTTAAACCAGGCATTGATCAGGGCGGAAGCGACGCGCTCCACTTCCTCCTGGGTTGTTGGCATGCCCAGC
>JBDLIF010000114.1:0-7599 GCA_039714955.1 Pseudomonadota bacterium
ATAAATAACGCCTGAAATCGGATTTCAGGCCGTCTCAGCTCAAACGGACATCAAGTTTTCCATCTTTTCTCTGTTTGGCGAGAGGACAACCCCCCTCTCGGTCACGATTGCATCCACCAGCCCGGCTGGCGTGACATCGAATACCGGATTCCACACCCCCGCTCCCTCGGCGCCGATTCTCTTCCCACCACAGGAGAGCAGCTCCTCGGTACCCCTGATCTCGATGGGAATTTCCCGCCCGGAAGCAACCTGCATATCGAGAGTCGAAGTGGGCGCCACCACCATCACCTTGACCCCATGGTGTCTTGCCGCAACAGCCAGTCCATAGGTACCGATCTTATTCGCCACATCCCCGTTGGCGGCGATTCGGTCGGAGCCGACCACAATCCAGCCGATACCGCCCTGGGCCATGCGGCTGGCCGCGGCGCCATCCGCCAGCAGGGTCACCGGGATCCGATCCTGCAACAGTTCCCAGGCGGTAAGCCGGGAGCCCTGCAGCCAGGGACGGGTTTCATCCGCATAGACCCGGTCAATCCTGCCGGCCGCCCAGGCGCTGCGGATCACCCCCAGGGCCGTGCCATAACCCCCGGTGGCCAGGGCGCCGGCATTACAATGGGTGATGACGCCGGTAGGCCCTTCGATCAGCGCGGCCCCCAGCTCGCCCATGTGGCGATTGTCGGCGATATCCTGGCGATGGATCCTCTCCGCCTCTGCCAGCAGCGCGGGTTCCGGATTCTCAGCGTCCGGCAACCGCTCAATCAATCCCCGCATCCGCTCCAGGGCCCAGAACAGGTTGACCGCGGTTGGGCGGGAGATACGCAAGCTGGTCACGGCGGCCTGCATGGCGCCCTTCCATCCGGCTGCATGTTCCGCGTAGGCCATGCGTGCCGCCAGCACCGTCCCGTAGGCCGCGGTGATCCCGATCGCGGGTGCGCCTCGCACCACCATCTCCCGGATGGCATCCGCGGTAGCCTCGGCACTGGTCAGTTCAAGATACTCCTCCCGTTCCGGCAGATAGCGCTGGTCCAGCAGATAGAAACGGTCCTCCCGCCAGACAATGGCGGTGTCGGGTGTGGCTTGAATTTTCAGTGCGGAGGCTTCCATCTTTTCAGTTCCCGTGGCAAATTTGGTCGTTATTTAACGAACATACCAATAAAAGGCAAATTATGCCCGAATCGATCGACAGCCTGATCCATGCGGAATGGATCATCCCCGTGGTGCCGGAGAACCGGGTGCTGGAGAAACACAGCCTGGCCATTCAGGGCGGACGTATCCACGACATCCTGCCGACCCTGCAGGCCAGGCAAAAATACCAGACCGGGCATGAAC
This sequence comes from Pseudomonadota bacterium, assembly GCA_039714955.1. GTDB lineage: Bacteria > Pseudomonadota > Gammaproteobacteria > Chromatiales > Chromatiaceae > JASJBU01. Next base: position 1,330 of record JBDLIF010000114.1, read on the forward strand.
TGGCGCTTGCCGGGCAGGCCTTGATCCCCGGCCTGATCAATGCACACACCCATGCCGCCATGTCGCTGCTGCGTGGACTGGCGGACGACCTGCCCCTGATGACCTGGCTCAACGACTATATCTGGCCCGCTGAGGGTAAATGGGTCAATGAAGAGTTCGTGCATGACGGCAGTCAGCTAGCCATCGCCGAGATGCTGCTGGGCGGCACCACCTGCTTCAACGACATGTACTTCTTCCCTGATGTCACCGCCCGTGCCGCCGATGCGGCGGGCATACGCGCCATGGTGGGGCTGATCGCCATCGACTTTCCCTCCGCCTGGGCCGCCGATGCGGATGACTATCTGCACAAGGGACTGGAGGTACACGACCAGTTTCGCGGCAACAACCTGATCCATACCGCTTTTGCCCCCCATGCCCCCTACTCGGTGGCTGACAGCCTGCTGGAGCGGGTGCGGGTCTACGCCGACGAGTTGGAGATCCCCATCCATATCCATCTGCACGAGACCAACGACGAGATCGTCCAGGGCCTGCAGCAGCACGGCAACCGTCCCATGCAGCGCTTGCAGGAGCTGGGGCTGCTCTCCCCCTCGCTGCTGGGCGTACATATGACCCATCTGGCGGAGGGTGAGATCGAGCAGTTCGCGATCGCTGGCGGACATGCGGTGCACTGCCCAGAATCGAATCTGAAGCTGGCCAGCGGCTTCTGCCCGGTCCATGCACTGCAGAGGGCGGGGGTCAATGTGGCCCTGGGCACCGATGGGGCCGCCAGCAACAACGATCTGGATATGTTCAGCGAGATGCGTACCGCCGCCCTGCTGGCCAAGGGGGTGGCAAGGGACGCCAGCGCACTGCCCGCCGCCCATGCCCTCTCCATGGCCACCATCAATGGCGCCAGGGCCCTGGGGCTGGCCGATGAGATCGGTTCGCTGGAGATCGGTAAGTCAGCGGATCTGCTGGCGGTGGACCTGAATAGCCTGCATACCCAGCCGGTATATCACCCAATCTCCCAACTGGTCTATGCCACTGGTCACGAGCAGGTCAGCCATGTCTGGGTAGCGGGCCGGCAACTGGTCAATCGCGGTGAACTCACCACCCTCGACCGGCAGGAGATACTGGCAAGGACAGCAGATTGGCGGAACAGGATCGCCGCGGAGTGATATTATGTCGGCTCAACGCCAACTCGATAGAGTGAAACATGACCCACGAAAGCCACAACGTCGACCACGCCGAAATCAGCAAATTCGAGGAACTCGCCTCACGCTGGTGGGACCCCCACAGTGAGTTCAAACCACTGCACGAGATCAACCCGCTAAGGTTGGGTTATATCGACGCCATCGCCACGCTCAACGGTAAACGGGTACTCGACGTGGGCTGCGGTGGCGGCATCCTCTCGGAGAGCATGGCGGCCAAGGGGGCCGAGGTAACCGGCATCGACATGGGCGAGGCACCCTTGCAGGTAGCGCGCCTGCATCTGCTGGAGTCGGGTTATGAGGTCAATTATGAGCGCATCTCCGCCGAACGGCTGGCCGAAGAGCGCCCGGCCGCCTTCGATCTGGTGACCTGCATGGAGATGCTGGAACATGTGCCCGATCCCTCATCCATCGTGCGGGCCTGCGCAAAACTGGTGAGACCAGGCGGTCACGTCTTCTTCTCGACCCTGAACCGCAATCCCAAGTCGTTTCTGTTCGCCATCATCGGCGCGGAGTACCTGCTGCGTCTGCTGCCCAAGGGGACTCATGACTTTGCCAGATTCATCCGTCCCTCAGAGCTTGACAGCTGGATCCGGGACGCGGGACTGAACACCCAGGACATGACCGGTCTGACCTACAATCCGTTGACTCAGACCTACAAGCTGGGCGCGGATGTGAATGTCAACTACATGGTCTGCGCCAAAAAGTGCGCCGAGTGATTACCCAATGCGTCCTGTTCGATCTGGACGGTACCTTCGCCGACACCGCTCCCGATCTGTACTATGCCCTGAATCAGGTCTTGATCAGTCAGGGACGCGCACGCCTGCCTTTTGCACAGGTACGCCCGGCGGTCTCCCATGGCAGCCAGGCGATGCTCAAGGTCGGCTTTGACATGGTGCCGGGCGATGCGGGATATGATCCACTGCGGCAGACCTTCCTGGATATCTACCTGAGCAACATCGCCAACCGGACCCGCCTGTTCGACGGCATGGAAAGCCTGCTGGATGCATTCGATAAACGCGGCATCCGCTGGGGCATAGTCACCAACAAACCCGCCTGGCTGACAGACCCCTTGCTGGCGGCCCTGGGGCTGAATGAGCGGGCGGCCTGCATCGTCAGCGGCGATACCACCGCGCATGCCAAACCCCATCCAGAACCGATCCTATATGCCTGCCGCCAGGCCAATGCCGATCCGCAACGATCGATCTATGTAGGCGATGCCAGACGGGATATCGAGGCGGGCAAGCGGGCGGGCACCAAGACCCTGGTTGCCCTGTTCGGTTATCTTGCCGAGGATGACGAGCCGGATAGCTGGTCTGCCGACGGTGTGGTGGAGCAACCATTGGATATTCTGCAATGGCTCGACTGATATTAATCGTCCCGAAAGTAATGGCATGTAATTACTCTTGCAACTATTGATAGCACCCAAACCTACCAGCGAAACGCTATAATGGGGGTCTGCAACCGATCCCAGGAAGAACCATGTTCGACTACACGCCCGCCCCCGATCTGCTCAAGGACCGCATCATCCTGGTGACCGGGGCTGGCAGCGGATTGGGTCAGGCCGCCGCCCGGGTATTTGCCGCCCACGGCGCCACGCTCATCCTGTTGGGGCGCAACCTGAGCAAGCTGGAGCAGACCTACGACGCGATAGAAGCGGCCGGTGATCCTCAACCGGCGATCATTCCACTGAATCTGGAGAGCGCCACCCAGCAGGACTATTACAACCTGGGCCAGACCCTCTACCAGGAGTTCGGACGACTCGATGGCCTGCTGCACAATGCCGCCCAGCTCTCCCTGCTCAGCCGCATCGATGACTATGACCTGGAGAGCTGGAACAAGGTCCTGCAGGTCAACCTGACGGGCCCTTTCATCCTGACCCAGGCCTGTCTGCCGCTGCTGCGCCGGTCCGAAGATGCCTCGATCCTTTTCACCTCCGACCAGGTTGGGCGTAAGGGCAAGGCCTATTGGGGGGCGTATGGCGTCTCCAAGTTCGCCATCGAGGGCCTCATGCAGACCCTGGCCGATGAGTTGGAATCCAGTCAGATACGGGTCAACAGCATCAACCCAGGGCCGGTACGCAGTGGTATCCGGGCGCTGGCCTACCCGGGAGAGGACCCTCAGACCCTCCCAACAGCGGATTCGGTCATGAATACCTACCTCTATCTGATGGGGCCCGACAGTATGGGTAAAACCGGCCAGGCCTTAGACGCCCAGTAGCGCAGACAGCATCCCCGCTGCAACTACATGCTGTGAGAAAGTCTAAACTGACAGGGTCTATGTTGTTATCCAACATCCCTGAATCCACCAGGAGGAGTCCATGAAGCGGCAGAAAATTTTACCCAGACTACTCGGCATAGTCCTGTTGCCTGTTGCAACCGCGCTCGTGGCCGCGGAGTATGAGATCGATACCAAGGACTCCCACGCCTTTATCCAGTTCAAGATCCCACACCTGGGTTACAGTTGGCTGCTGGGGCGTTTCAATACCTTCGAAGGCCGCTTCAGCTATGATGAGAAGGCACCTTCCTCTTCTTGGGTGGAGGTGACCATCCAGACGAACAGCATCGATTCCAATCATGCCGAACGGGACAAGCACCTGCGTGACGAAGATTTTCTCGCGGTACGCAGCTTCCCCGAGGCCCGGTTTGTAAGCACCTCCTACACCGAGAAGGCGGATGGCAAGGGTATCCTCAAAGGCAATCTGACCCTGCGTGGCGTGACCCGGCCCATCCGGATCGAGGTCAAGCAGATCGGCGCCGGCATGGACCCATGGGGAGGCTATCGCCGGGGCTTTGAAGGCGAGACCCGATTGACCCTGAAAAACTATGGCATCGACTTCAATTTAGGGGCCGCCTCGAGAGAGGTTCAACTCGGCCTGTATCTGGAGGGTATCCGACAAGATAACCGGACGAAGCGAGTGAAGCGTTAATTGCGTCTTCATTTAATAATGAAATTTATGTCATCATCACCTGTCGTGGATGGTCGCTGTTTGGTTGCCCGGCAATCCGCCAGACAAAATCTCTACTATTCCGGGAGGATAAAATAACATGAAACATCTACAACGACTGCTTTCCCTGCTGCTCTCTCTCTCCCTCATTCTGCTGCCAGTCATGCCGGCACAGGCGGCGCTGATCAACAACGCTCAACTGTTTGCCGCAACCTCCGGCAATACCGATCGCACCGCGCTACTTGAAGCGCTGGATCGCGATTCGGCCAGACAGCAACTCTCCGCCATGGGCATCAGCCATGACCAGGCCGTGCAGCGCATTGCCCAGATGACGGATCAGGAGGTGGCACAATTGAATCAGCGGCTGGCCGAGCTGCCGGCTGGTGGCGATGCACTCGGCGTTATTCTGCTGATCTTCATCGTCTTCATCATCACCGATGCCATCGGGGCTACGGACATCTTCCCCTTTGTTCACCCCGTCAAGTGACAGGCTGAAAAGGCCCCCTGAAAAAACCCGTCGCCTGGCGGGTTTTTTCATTATCCTGCTGATCAGTGGCTGTTCCACCCTGCCCCCCGTCAAGCTGGCGGATTCCCTGCCCTCATCGGTAGAGTTGAGCCAGACCCCTTTTCATCCCCAGGAGAAGCACCAATGCGGTCCGGCCGCCCTGGCGACGATTTTGAACGTTCGACAGATCGGCATCACCCCTGACGAACTGACTCCCCAGATCTATCTCCCAGAGCGTAAGGGCAGTCTGCAGATAGAACTCACCGCCACCGCCCGGCGCCATGGCATGCTCGCCTATCCCCTGGCGCCGGATCTGGGCGACCTGTTCAGGGAGGTGGCGGCTGGAAACCCGGTTTTGGTTCTGCAGAATCTGGCCTTCGACTGGTGGCCTCAGTGGCACTATGCGGTGGTGATCGGCTACGACCTTGAGTTGCACGAAGTTATATTACGCTCGGGCAGAGAGGAACGCAGAAAAACCCGCTTCAGCACATTTCTAAGCACCTGGAGCAGGTCAAACAACTGGGCCCTGGTGATCCTGCCACCCGATAAGATCCCGCAAACCGCCAGACCAGCGTCCTACTTGAAAGCCGCCTATGATCTGGAGGCGACAGATCGGCCCGATGAGGCTCGGCTGGCGTACCGTTCGGCCAGCGAGCATTGGCCAACCGAGAAACGGGCCTGGCTGGCCCTGGGCAATAGCCTGTTCAATACTCAAGAATACAGCGAGGCCCATGCGGCCTTGAAAATGGCGCTGTCACTGGATCCCACCGATACCACAACCTGGAATAATCTCGCCTATGTCTATCTGGCGGCTGGTTGCCCCGAGCAGGCCCAGTGGGCCATAGAGAGGGCATTGAGCATCTCCCCGGGAGAGAGCGATCTGCTGGACTCCCAGCGGGATGTCAGAGCGAAAACCGCAGAGCTCGCGACAATCAAATGCAGTATTCAACAACACGCTGAATAGCCTCCGCAAAGCAAACCGTATTGATAACTTGGCTGGTGATTAGCCCCATCTCTCAGCTGATACCCTACGAAAGGGCGATGGGGGTAGGTTGGCGAAACCCTCGGCGGCATGGATGCCGTCGTGGAGCGTACACGGACGTATTTACAGCCTGTTTCGGCAGCCTATCCCCACCGCCGAGGCCCAGCTGAGAGATGGGGCTAATCACCACTTGGCTTGATCTCTATGTCATCACTTATCTATCAGCAATGGCTGTTCCGCGAACAGATGGACATCACGCTGCGGGAAGGGGATGGAGATATTTTCCGCATCGAACCTCTCCTTCACCGCCTTGGTGACATCCCAATAGACATCCCAGTAGTACTCGGATCTGGTCCAGGGCCGGCAGACGAAGTTCAGTGATGAGTCCGCCAGTTCATGCAGCCTAACCATCGGTTCCGGATTTTTCAGCACCAGCTCGTGGGATGAGAGGATCTGCTCCATGATCTGCTGCGCCTTGTCGATATCGTCCTCATAACCGATCCCGAACATCATATCCACACGCCGTTTGCTGGTCCCGGTGGCATTGGTTATCACATCGCCCCAGATGGAGTTGTTGGGGACGATAACCGATTTGTTGTCGGGTGTCCTGATGTGGGTGGAGAGGAGGTTCATCGATGAGACCTTG
>JBDLIF010000115.1:0-7599 GCA_039714955.1 Pseudomonadota bacterium
AGGGTATCCAGACGATCGGCTATGGCGAGGGTCCTGCCACATTCCGACTGAGGCAGTTGGTCACCTGCCTGGCGTGGCATATAGACCTCTTCCATTGCAGCCGAGACCTGCGCTTCCTCATTCGATCTCTCCGCATAGTAGCGACCCATGATGCCCTGTAGGCTGGCGAATTCACCCACCATCTGGGTCATCAGGTCACACTTACAGAGCCAGGCGGCCCGCATCGCCACGGATTTATCGAGACCGATCTGCTCCGCAATGATGTCAGCCAGGGTGGCAACGCGCCCCGATTTGTCATGCAGCGTTCCGAGCTTGTCCTGGAACTTGATGGTCTTCAGACTCTCGATGTGATGTTCCAGCGGCTGTTTCAGATCCTGTTCCCAGAAGAATGCGGCATCACTGAAGCGGGGGCGGATGACCCGTTCATTACCGGCACGGACCTGATCGATATCCTTGCTGGCAATATTACTGATGGTGATGAAGCGGGGCAGCAGATCTCCATTTGTATCTACGACCGGAAAGTACTTTTGGTGGCCCTGCATGGCCTCTACCAAACACTCGGATGGGACATCCAGAAAGCGTTGTTCGAAACTGCCGATCACCGCGACGGGCCACTCATTGAGGGCGGTAACCTCGTTGAGGAGGTTTGCATCGATCACCGCCATGGCATTTTCCTGCTCGGCAGCCTGTCTGGCGTGCTGAGCGATCAGTTCCCTGCGCTCGGCGAAATCAGCGATGACATAACCTTTATCCCGCAGTAAGCCAACATAGTTGCTGGGTTGATCGATGCTGATCGCTTCAGGATGGTGGAAGCGGTGTCCGTGGGTCTCTCGACCTGCTTGCAGGCCCATGACCTTGCCAGGAATTACCTGGTTACCAAACAACAGCAGGACCCAATGGACCGGGCGGACGAACTCCTCACTACGCGAACCCCAGCGCATACGCTTTGGAATAGGCAGACGAGCCAGGGACTTTTCAACGATCTCAGGCATCAACTCGGCGGTGGGGCGGCCTTTTTCGACTAGCCGATGGATCAACCAGGCCCCTTTCTTGGTTTCAGTTCTCTCCAGTTGGGAGACTTCAACACCACAGGACCGGGCGAACCCCTGAGCAGCCCTGGTGGGTTTGCCATCCGCATCAAATGCAGCCTGTATGGCCGGGCCTCTGCGTTCGATCTGCTTATCCGCTTGTGTGCTGGCCAGGCCCGCGACAAGTACCGCTAGACGGCGTGGCGTGGCGAACGACCGGATGGCATCTCTTTGCAGGCCAAGCTGTGCAAGTTGCGCATCTATACCCTGGCTGAAGGCCTCTGACAGGGTTGCCAGGGCCTTGGGTGGCAGTTCTTCAGTGCCGATTTCTACCAGCAGGTCTTTTCCATCACTCATTGACTGTTGCCTCCTGGCGGGTTTTCAGCATGGGGAAACCCAAGGTCTCGCGGCTGTCGTAGTAGGCCTGGCCTACTGCCCTGGCGAGGGCGCGCACACGCAGAATATAGCGCTGCCGTTCAGTCACTGAAATGGCATGTCTGGCATCCAGCAGATTGAAGGTATGGGACGCCTTCAGCACCTGTTCATAGGCGGGTAGTGGCAGGCCCAGTTCGATCAGGCGTTGGCTCTCCGATTCGCAGGTATCGAACCAGGAGAAGAGGGAACTGACATCAGCCTGTTCAAAGTTATAGGTTGACTGCTCCACTTCATTCTGATGGAACACATCACCATAGGTGACAGGTCCGGCAGGCCCGACCGTCCAGATCAGGTCATAGACACTTTCGACCCCCTGCAGATACATGGCGATGCGTTCCAGACCGTAGGTGATCTCACCCGTGACCGGTCGGCAGTCAAGGCCACCCACCTGCTGAAAATAGGTAAATTGAGTGACCTCCATGCCATTCAGCCAGACCTCCCAACCCAACCCCCAGGCGCCCAGGGTTGGAGACTCCCAGTTATCCTCCACAAAGCGGATATCGTGGATCAAGGGATCTATCCCCAGTTCGCGCAGTGAACCGAGGTAGAGCTCCTGGATCTCCATGGGTGAAGGTTTCAGAATCACCTGAAACTGGTAGTAGTGCTGCAGGCGATTGGGATTCTCGCCGTAGCGCCCATCCGTGGGACGGCGCGATGGCTGCACATAGGCGCAGTTCCAGGGCTCGGGACCGATGGAGCGTAGAAAGGTCGCGGAGTGAAAGGTGCCGGCCCCCATCTCCATGTCATAGGGCTGGAGGATTATGCAGCCATGCTCGGCCCAGTAGCTTTGCAGGGCGAAGATCAGCCCCTGGAAGCTGGTGAGGTCATATTTACGCTTATCAGTAGGTCGGTTCACGTGCCGATTCCATTATTAGGTTAAGATTTAACCGGGTGATTATAACGGTGCATCAATCCCATGGCTAACGGGTTGAAGATGTGTGATGAGTGGGATTTTCGTATAATTCAGCTACTTTTGACTTCTCACCTGCTTGAACCTAGAAAGCGCAGTTGATCGCTCCAGTTATAGACTAAGGCACTGATATGAACGCTATAAAGCCTGTTTTACCGCTTCACCTGCTGGGTGAATCACGCTACGGGGCGGATTGCACCCTTGTAGCCTTGCATGGCTGTGTTACAACTCCTTGGAATAGAATAACTATTCCGTGTCGTTGTGCCTTGCCCTGCAAGGCTACAAGAGTACTCTCCACCCCGTCCAACTGCGCCTTCTAGGTTGAACATGCCCCATCAACCAAAAGCCGTTGCACTGATCTCCGGTGGCCTCGACTCGCTGCTGGCCGCCAAGGTGATGCAGGAACAGGGTATTCATGTGGAGGGTATCAACTTCTACACCGGTTTCTGTGTGGAGGGACATACCCACGCTATTCGCAAGAAGGACCAGAAAAAGCCAAAGCGCAACAACGCACTCTGGGTTGCCGAGCAACTGGGGATCAAGCTCCATATCATCGATATCGTGGAGGAATACAAGGATGTGCTGTGCAATCCAAGGCACGGTTATGGCGCCAATCTGAACCCCTGTCTCGATTGCAAGATCTTCATGGTTAAGAAGGCCCTGGAGTGGATCGGGCAGAAGGGTTTCGATTTCATCATCACCGGCGAGGTGATAGGCCAGCGCCCCATGTCGCAGCGCAAGGAGACCATGCCGGTGGTGGCGGGAGAGTCGGGAGCGGAAGCGTTACTGCTGCGGCCATTGTGTGCAAGGAATCTACCCGAGACCCTGCCGGAGCGGGAGGGCTGGGTGGACCGTGACAGGCTCTACGACTTCAGTGGGCGTAGCCGTAAACCGCAGATGGCGTTGGCCCAGCGTTTCGGTTTCGAGGATTATGCCCAACCGGCCGGGGGCTGCTGCTTCCTCACGGATGCCCAGTATTCGGTCAAACTGGCCGATCTCTGGCGTGCACGCGGCGGCAAACAGTATGAAATGGATGACATCATGCTGCTCAAGGTGGGTCGGCATCTGCGCCCCGCGCCCCATTTCAAGCTCATCATCTCCCGCGAAGAGGGGGAGGGCAATTTTCTTCTGGGTTACCGGAAACAGTTCGCCAGTCTCAAGACCGCCAGCCATGCGGGTCCACTGGCCCTGATCGATGGAGAGGTGAGTAACGAGGATGTCACTCTGGCAGCCAGACTGGTGGCCCGCTACAGCCAGGGTCGGGAGAGTGACCAGGTGGTCATGGAGTTTACCGACCGGCAGGGCCACAGCCGTGAATTGTCGATAACACCCTTGAAGCCTCATGAGATCCCCAGGGAGTGGTTCATTTGAGCCGCATCAGACTCGACTGCCGCAGGCTGCTTTGTCCGATGCCGGTGATCCGGGTGCAAAATCGGGTGGCGGAACTGGAACCGGGGACAGTTGTTGAGGCGCTATGTACCGATCCGGGTGTGCTCAACGATATCCCGGCCTGGTGTAGGATAAACGGCCATAGAGTGGTTGAGACCCGTTCTGAGACCGGTGAGTATGTTGTGGTGGTAGAGGTGGGGAGGCAGGAGTAGAGCATGGATCACATGAGTGATATAAAGGAGGCGCGTTATCGCTTGACACGTCAGGCTGCCCTGGTGGGTGCGGTGGCAAATCTCATCCTGGCCCTGGTGAAGACCCTGTTCGGTGTGCTGGGCCATTCCCAGTCGTTGCTGGCGGACGGTATCCATTCCCTCTCCGACCTGCTCTCCGATGCCCTGGTCCTGTTCGCCGCCCGACATGCCAAGGATGCCCCTGATGAAGAGCACCCCTATGGACACGGACGTTATGAAACCGCCGGTACCATGGCGTTGGGCGCCTTCCTGATCCTGATCGGCCTGGGTATCATCTGGGATGCGGGTGAGCGGCTCTTCAGTCCGGAAAAACTGCTGCAACCTGAGTCCTTTACCCTCTATATCGCCCTGTTCTCGATAGTCGCCAATGAGGGGCTTTACCACTACACCCAGTATCTTGCCCGGCGCATCAAATCTAACCTGTTGCGGGCCAATGCCTGGCATCATCGTACCGATTCCATCTCCTCCGTGGTGGTGCTGGTGGGCATTGCAGGCACCATGGCGGGGCTGCCCTATCTGGATGCCATTGCCGCTGTGCTGGTCGGTTTAATGATCATGCACATTGGCTGGAAACTCGGTTGGGGCGCCATGCAGGAGCTGGTGGATGCCGGCTTGGAAGAGGAACAGGTCGAGGAGATCCGCACGATCATCAGTTCGGTTTCCGGTGTTTCCAGTGTGCACATGCTGCGAACCCGTAGAATGGGTGGTCACGCCTCAGCGGATGTGCATGTACAGGTTGATCCCTGGTTGAGTGTTTCCGAGGGGCACCGGATAGCTGAAGTGGTGCAGACGCGTCTGATCGCTGAAGTCGAAATGCTCAGCGATGTAACCGTGCATATTGATCCGGAGGACGATGAGGAGGGGCCATCCTGTGCTGATCTGCCACTCAGGCGTCAGGCGGAATCCCTGCTTGATAAACACTGGAAGGGGATCGCCTGCTATGCCAGCAGACAGCGGGTTATCATGCACTATCTCTCGGGCCGGATCGATGTGGATCTCTATCTCCCGATGAGTTGCTTCGATTCCCATGAGCATGCCAGAGAACTACAGGGGGTCTTTCAAAAGGCCATCGACTCCTCGGATATATTCAGAAGGGTGCAGATCTGGTTTGGGTAGCACCAACTTTGTGCGTCAAGGATTACAATGCACCATTATTGTGCAAATCCATGCGATTACCCTCTATCGTCGCCATTTTCATCTTTCTCGATTTCGCTTGTAACCGCTTGATTCTGTCGCTATGTATGAGAGATTACTCCATGATTTTTCAGCAGGTTTTTAACTTGGAGAAGGTATTTCGGGAGGGGTTTTTATCCTGGCCCAGGCCTATAACAGTTATCGTGGCATGAATAATGCTGATTACCGGTTCTTGAAGTGTCTGGTATAGTTTCGCCGGCCGCAAAACTTATTGGCAGCTGAAATATGCTTTCAGCTGATGAATAACAACTCAGTTTGGAGATAAGCATGGCATCGAAAGCCCTGAAGATAATGAAAGATAATGACGTGAAGTTTGTCGACCTGCGCTTCACGGATACCCGCGGTAAGGAGCAGCACGTCACTTTGCCAGCCCACGAAATTGATGAGGATATGTTCAAGGATGGCAAGATGTTTGATGGTTCCTCCATCTCTGGTTGGAAGGGCATCAACGAATCCGACATGATCCTGATGCCGGAGGATGAGACCTCGGTCATGGATCCCTTCGCTGACGAAAATACCCTGATTGTACGCTGTGACATCCTCGAGCCCGCCACCATGCAGGGTTACGAGCGTGACCCCCGTTCCGTTGCCAAGCGCGCCGAGGCCTACCTGCAGTCCACCGGTATCGCGGATGCCGCCTTCTTCGGTCCCGAGCCCGAATTCTTCGTACTTGACGATGTGCGCTGGAACGCCGATATGAGCGGTTGCATGGTCAAGATCGATTCCGAAGAGGCCGATTGGAACTCCGAGCGCGTTTACGAAGACGGCAACATCGGTCACCGTCCCACCGTCAAGGGCGGCTACTTCCCGGTTCCTCCGGTAGACTCCCTGCACGACCTGCGTGGCGCCATGTGCCTGGCCATGGAAGAGATGGGCGTACCCACCGAGGTGCACCATCACGAGGTGGCGACCGCCGGTCAGTGTGAGATCGGCACCAAGTTCAGCACCCTGGTGGAGCGTGCCGACTGGGTGCAGATCCAGAAATACTGTACCTGGAATGTCGCCCACGCCTATGGCAAGACCGCCACCTTCATGCCCAAGCCGATCGTCGGTGATAATGGTTCAGGCATGCATGTCCATCAGTCATTGGCCAAGGGTGGCGAGAACATCTTTGCCGGTGATCAGTATGGCGGTCTCTCTGAGACCGCGCTCTACTACATCGGCGGCATCATCAAGCATGCGCGTGCACTGAATGCCTTCACCAATGCTTCCACCAACTCCTACAAGCGTCTGGTGCCCGGCTTCGAGGCCCCGGTCATGCTGGCCTACTCGGCGCGTAACCGTTCCGCCTCCATCCGTATCCCATGGGTATCCAGCCCCAAGGGTCGTCGTGTCGAGGTACGTTTCCCGGATCCCACCGCCAACCCCTACCTGGCCTTCGCTGCCATGATGATGGCAGGTCTGGACGGTATCCAGAACAAGATCCACCCCGGTGATGCGATGGACAAGGACCTTTACGACCTGCCGGCGGAAGAGGCAGCGAGTATCCCGACGGTCTGCCACAGCCTGGATATGGCGTTGGAGGCACTCGATGCGGACCGTGCCTTCCTTACCGAAGGCGGTGTCTTCACCGATGACCTGATTGATGGCTATATTGCGCTGAAGATGGAAGAGGTGACCCGCATGCGTATGACCACCCATCCGGTGGAATTCGATATGTACTACAGCCTCTAATAATCACAAACTATTAACTCCATTTGGGTAAAGCGCCCGCCGTCATTGGCGGGCGCTTTTTTATTTTCTACACCCCACCTTCTCCTAGCGGACTGACGTGAAAAAGAGTGCCTGACATATTTTGCGAACTGCATCGCTTGCGCAGAGAGAGGTCTGGTCTATCCTTGGCCCATGCGTATTCTGATCTTATTGCTTGTATTGCCCTTGGCGCTGCCATGCAGCGCAAAAGATGTCTATAAGTCGACCTCAGATGACGGAGTCGTGATCTATTCCGATACCTACAAGGAGGGGGCGGAAAGGATTAGGGTACAGGGAGGCAAGCCTGGCAGGCCAGCTAAAGCAGAAACAGCTACGAACAATAGATCCAATACAACTGATTCAGCAACAGCGGTAGGCTATGAGACATTTGAGATCGCCCAACCGGCAAATGAAGAGACCATTCGCAGCAATGAAGGCACGGTGACGGTTGGCTTGAACCTCACGCCGGCCCTCTCTTCCGGCCATCTCATTCAGATCTATCTGAACGGGACAAAGCTTGGTTCTGACCTGACTACCACGCAATTCACCCTGAATGAACTGAATCGGGGGACCCATTCTCTGCAGGCCAAGGTGGTCGATGTCGAAGGCAAGCCCCAGATTTCTTCCGAGACGATAAATTTCCATCTTCGCAAGGCATCTATCATCAAACCCTGATGGTTCGCTAACCTGCCCTCCTGAT
>JBDLIF010000116.1:0-7583 GCA_039714955.1 Pseudomonadota bacterium
AGATACTTGGCACAAGTTACATATTCTTCGCTGAGATCAACACCAGTAACTTGACAATTCAACCTTGATGCAAGACGTCTGGCAGAACCACCCAGGCCGCAACCCATATCCAATATCTTGGATCCTGGTAATAAGCCGGCAGCCTCTATCAACTCATTGGTCGCCGCTTGACCTCTTACATGAAATTCATCAACTACGGCCAAATCATCAATAGTGATCTCATCAACAGGCTTCCCGATAGTAATCAAGGCCGATTCTATGTTTTCTTGTAAGGCCACGGGACCATAGTATTTTCTGATATCGTTGATATTGATTTTCACGTATTCACCTTCGAGTTCACGGAATGTCTAGCAAGCCTGTAAAAAATTAACTGCGCAGACCGAAAAACCACCTACTGAAGTTTAATCCGGTTCAAATTCAATTATGCTTATTTTTTACGCAGTTACGCAATTAAAATGAGCCTTTCATCTGTCACTCACAAAGAGTTTCATTTTTATCAGCTTTTACATACCGCTTTCCCCGGCGGTTTATATGGATTTTTTTCCATTTATTGTTTAGATTCAACCAAAGGCTTGCCAGCAGCGGACTCTGTCAGACCCTCACATTCTTCAGGTATCTGAAAATCGTCGGATCACAGTGCCACTGCGTGCCAACGGTCAGATCCGCCGCTGCATCAATATGCCAGTCCGAGATCTACTGTCGAACCGATCCGCTACTCACCTCCGAGCTGATGGTTGAGAAGAAAACAGCTCTGATCCTGGTGGTTTTCGATCGCAAGAAACAGCTAACCAACAAGGAACACTCAGAATGGCAACTACACTGCGTAACAGCGTCGAACGTGGGTTCGTTCTCTTCGGTCACTTCGTCTACCATCATCACTGGTTCATGCTCGGCCTGACGATATTGTTTTCCGCCGCCTTACTCTCCCAGTTGCCAAAGCTGACCATGGATACCTCGACCGAGGGTTTTCTTCATGAAGAGGACCCGATCCTTCTCGACTACCACAGGTTGCTGGCCCAGTACGGGCGTGATGAACTGATCGTCATCGCCATCCACGGCAAGGAGGTATTCGAACCGACGTTTCTAGCAAAGTTACGCGATATCCACTACGAACTATTGGATCACACTCCTTACCTCGACGATATCACCAGCCTGATCAACGCCCGCAACACCCGTGGAGCCGCCGGGGAGTTGATCGTCGAGGACCTATTGGAACACTGGCCGGAGAATGAAACGCAGCTTGCGGCGGTGAAGACACGGGCGATGGCTAACCCACTCTACCAGGATATGTTGCTGTCGCGGGATGGCACCACGACCACCATCATTATCAAGACCGACGCCTTTGCCGACACCAGCCAGCTCGAGGATGCACTGGCCGGCTTTGACGAGTCTTTCGATGCGCCGATGACCGGATCTAGCGAGCCGCGTGAATCGCTGACCGATCAGCAAAACAGCGAAGTGGTCAATAAGGTCGGTGCGATCCTTGATCAATACCGTGCCGATGATTTTGTCATATACTACGCCGGGGCGCCGGTGGTCACCGATGTCTTGAAAAAGAGCATGATGTCGGGCATGCGCCAGTTCATGCTGATCGCAGTGGTGGCAATCTCACTGCTGCTGTTCCTGTTGTTTCGGCGTATCTCCGGGGTGGCACTGCCGATGCTGACGGTGATCCTGTCACTGCTGTCGACCCTCGGCCTGATGGGGGCGCTGGGCATTCCAATCAAACTGCCGACCCAGATCCTACCCTCGTTCCTGATCGCTGTCGGCGTAGGTGCCTCGGTGCACATCCTGACGGTCTTCTTTCGCAAATACCGCATGCTCCAGAATGAGAGCACCACGCCAGTAGCCACTGCCAAGGAGGAGGCGATCGCCTACTCCCTCGGCCACTCCGGCCTGGCGGTGGTCATGACCTCACTCACTACAGCCGCCGGTCTCGCCTCGTTCGCCGGTGCCCAGGTCGCCCCCATCAGCGACCTCGGCATCATCGCCGCCATCGGCGTGATGTTGTCATTGGTCTATACCCTGGTGCTGTTGCCGACGTTGTTGGCTATCCTGCCGATCCGGGCAATCACCAAGCGCGAGACCGCCGAACGCCACGCCCGGATCGATCGACTGCTCACCGCCATCGCCGACTTCTCCGTGGACCGTTCCAAATTTGTCCTGGTGATCAGCGCGTTGATATTAGCGGTTGGTCTCGGCGGCGCCCTGCAGATCAAATTCTCCCACAAACCCTTCGAGTGGTTCCCGGAGGAGAAACCGATCCGTGTCGCCACCGAGTTCATCGACGCCAACCTCGGCGGCGCCAGCAGCATTGAGGTGATTGTCGACACCGGCCAGCCCAACGGCATCTACGAACCGGCTTTCATGCAGGGGCTGGAACGCCTTAACCGCGAGGTGGCCGAGATCGACCAGGGTGAACTCTATGTCGGCAAAACCCTGTCGGTCGCCGATATCCAGAAGGAGATCAACAAGGCGCTCAACGAGAACCGCGATGCCTTCTACACCATCCCCAACGACCGCGAGCTGATCGCCCAGGAGATGCTCCTGTTCGAGAACAGCGGTTCCGACGACCTGGAGGACTTTGTCGACAGCCAGTTCAGCCAGGTGCGTTTCACCGCACGCATGCCATGGGTCGACTCGATCCTCTACGGCCCCTTCATCGAGGAGCTGCGACAGCGTTTCGGCAAAGTACTCGGCAACGACAACCAGATCACCGTCACCGGCATGGCGACGCTGCTCGGCCGCACCATGGCGGCGACCATCTACAGCATGGCGCAGAGCTATCTGTTCGCGGCGCTGGTGATCACGCTGATGATGATCATCCTGATCGGCAGTCTGCGCATCGGCCTGCTGAGCATGATCCCAAACCTGACGCCGATCATTCTCACCCTCGGCTTGTTGGGCTGGCTCGGTATCCCGATCGACCTCTTCACCATGCTGATCGGTTCTATCGCGATCGGCCTGGCGGTGGATGACACTATCCATTTCATGCACAACTATCGTCGCTACCATCACGAGTTCGGGACGGTGAAGCCGGCAGTACGCGAGACCCTGCTATCGACCGGGCGAGCGATGTTCTTCACTACCATCGTGCTGTCTTTCGGCTTCTTCCTCTACATGTTCGCCGAACTTTCCAGCCTGTTCCGCTTCGGTATGCTGACCGGCTTCGCCATCTTGATGGCGCTGCTGGCCGACTTTTTCCTCGCCCCTGCGCTGCTGGCGCAGTTGCACCAGGCCAAACTCATCTCCGACGACAGTGACTACTAAGGAGCCCAATCATGCATCACCCATTTTTATTAATTCTACCTCTGTTGCTGGCCGCCTTCGCCGTCCCGCTCGAAGCCGGCGAACTCACCGCGCGCGAAATCGCCGAGCGGGTCGATGACCGGGATGACGGTGACAACCGCATCGCCGACATGACCATGACCCTGATCGACAAACGCGATAGCAAGCGAGTTCGCTCGATCCGTACCTTCGACAAGGACCAAGGTGAGGATCGCAGGCGCATCATGTTTTTCCTCTCGCCAGCAGACGTGAAGGATACCGCCTTCCTTAACTTCGATTATGACGCCTATGACAGGGACGACGACCAGTGGCTCTACCTGCCGGCGCTACGCAAGACCAAGCGTATCGCCTCCAGCGACAAGAGCGGCGCCTTCATGGGCTCCGACTTCAACTATTCCGATATGACCCGTCGCAACCTCGACGTCTACGATTTCAAACATCTGAAACAGGATGAGGTGCATGGAGCCAAGGTGTGGTTGATCGAACGCCTCCCGAAGACCCGTCAGGAGCAGAAGGAGACTGGCTACAAAAAGTCGGTGCTGTTCGTACGTCAAGATAACTTCGTGGTGGTCCGTGCGGTTCACTGGAGCGTCGAAGGCAACCGCCTCAAGTATCTCGACGTGCCAGGACTGGAGTTGATCGACGACATCTGGACCATCACGCGCATGACCATGACTACCAAGAAGGGGAAGGAGACGCTGCACAAGACCGAGCTGCGATTCGAGAACATCCGTTACAATCAGGGGCTGGAAGAGGCGGTGTTTAGCGTGCGCCGACTGGAACAGGGACTCTGATCCACCGAAATCGTGGCAAGCACGGCTCGATGACGGAGATGACCCAACACAATCCCCTGCCGACCCTGCTGCTCTGTACCCTATTGGCCACTACCGCCTACGCGGCGGAGCCGACGCTCGACGAAGCGCTCGGAGGCTTCGACAGCGCTGAGCCGTCTGACGACTCCCTCGATGCAGTGCTGGAGGGTTTCGACGACAGCTCCACCACCGCGAGCCCGCAGCCCACAGATGAAACCCCTGAACAGAGCGGCTGGCAGTTGACTGGTGATCTCTCCCTTTCGATCAGTTACAACTTCGCCCATCAGACTCCCACTCAAGGGGAGACAGACTATCGGGGCCTGTCGCGGCTGCGCAGTTTCACCAACCTGGAGTTCGGTGGCGATCTTGGCAAAAACTGGGCGGGCCATATCGAAGGGCATCTATTCTACGATGCCGCCTACTCACTCAACGGTCGCGACAACTATACCCGGCAGGTGCTCGACGCCTACGAGTCGGAGGCCGAGTGGGACTCGGTCTACCTGAGAGGACGGCTGGCACCCAGCCTTGACCTGAAGCTGGGACGGCAGATCGTTGTCTGGGGCAAGTCGGACAATCTGCGGGTCACCGATATCCTCAACCCCCTCGACCAGCGTGAACCGGGCATGACCGACATCGAGGAGCTGCGCCTGCCGGTGACCATGGCCAAGCTCGACTACTATGTGGGCGACTGGAACCTGAGCGCGATGGCGATCCCGGAGGTACGTTTCAGCAAACTCCCCCCCTATGGTTCCGATTTCTACCCCCTGCTGGTGCCTCCCTCCAATGAGGAGGTCCCCGCTGACGGCATCGACAACATGCAATTTGCCGCTGCCGCCAACGGCATTTTCTCAGGCTGGGACCTCTCCCTCTACTGGGCCGAGCGCTACAGTGATACCTCCTACACCATCCTGCAGCAGGGTGTTCCAACCCAACTGCACCAGCGCCAGACCATGCTTGGCAGCGCCGTCAACGTCGCCACCGGCAACTGGCTGTGGAAGGTAGAACTGGCCCATTTCGACGACATCCGTTTCAATAACCTACCGGAACGCAGCGAACGACGCAGCGACCTGCTGCTCGGTTTCGAATATGCCGGGCTGCACGACGTCACCCTGTCGCTGGAGACTGTGTGCCGCCACCTCCACGATTTCGACGAGGAACTCGCCGACCAAGACTATCTAGAGGATGAGTGGCAGAGCGCCTTCCGATACAGCGGTGATTTTCTGCACGCCCGCCTCAACCTGATGATGGTGTTGATAGTGTTTGGCGAGCAGTTCGATGAGGGCGGCTTCGGCCGCTTCAGCGCCGCCTACGAGCTGGCTGAGGCCCTGAAGTTGATTGGTGGCATGGTGCTCTACGAGGGGGGCGGGCGGCCGCCGACCTTGGATATCGGTAACAATGACCGACTCTTTGCCGAGCTCAAATACAGTTTTTGATCACCACGCTGGTTCCATTTCAGCATTTGTCCCTGAATTGAGTCTACCGCAGCCCTGCTGACACTTGATGGCAATGCGCCCCAATCCCATTTTCAATGACAGCTTTCACGGCTTGATGATTTTATGGATTGTCTGATGACAATGACCACTTTGTCGGCTCAGCAGACCCATGCTACCACCGGCCATACCGACCGGTTTGGGTCGGGTCCGGTCGCAGAGGAAATCAGAAAACTGCCGTTCGGTGAGATTTCCTGGCCTATGTCCGGTAACGAAATCATAGCGGATGTAGTCAGCTAAATCTCCAGCGGCAGCTTCGGCCGATGACTTGCCATTGATACCCA
This sequence comes from Pseudomonadota bacterium, assembly GCA_039714955.1. Classification (GTDB taxonomy): domain Bacteria; phylum Pseudomonadota; class Gammaproteobacteria; order Chromatiales; family Chromatiaceae; genus JASJBU01. Next base: position 5,875 of record JBDLIF010000116.1, read on the forward strand.
GAACACGTCCAGCTGCTTACGGAGTAACACCGGCCGTTCAAAAGCACGGCTTTTCTGTGCGGTCACCGACAACTCCTTGCCAATGCTGCTGAAATAAATCAGAGTTCACATTGGCAGTAATGAGCACGCAACAGTCGTTCGAGGCAAGGAGGATGATCGTCAACAACAGACGCTCATGCCCTGAATCTGAATCTGGGATTTTCTGACTGTCAGGCAGGTTTACAGGAAGACTGATGGTCTGGCAGATCGTTTCCAATGTTTTCCTACTTAACATTGGAATGGCCACATGGGACCTAATTATCCCGCCTCTATTGAAATAATCTCCACCAGGGGAACCTCCCACTCCGCCACCCAGCAACTGCGACGAAACACCTCCTCTTCATCCTGAGCCGTCCGCCGGACCATGGCGAGCACCCTGATGGACTCAAGCCTCTCCAGCCGTTCACGCCAGACCTCGCCGGCACTGTTCGAGAGCGACGCTACCGGCAGATTGCCACGCATCAGGAGTATCTTGCCACCGCTCAGTTTTGCATCGAGAGAATCACCGACCTCAAGCTGGGAGAGGACAGCATGAATCGGGTCATGTGCCCCCTTTCGTCCAGCGTACCCGAGATTGATATCCTGCATCCCCAGCACCGTATAGCGGCGCCCCAATGCTTCGGTTGGAATGTCCCCATCAACCACCCCCTCTCTCCGGAGCAGGTAGTCGCCATCCATGTTGGCGGCAAATCCAGTCTTACCCTGCGCCAGTTGAAACAGGCAAAGGGTCTCACGGGCACGGGTCATCGCCACATAGTAGAGCCGCCGCTCCGCTTCCTTCACCTGCTGATTATCCGCCCTGCCCCAACCACCCTCGGGTACGAAGACATGGGAAAACTCCATCCCCTTGGCGGAGTGGATGGTGCTGAGGAAGACCCCATCCGACAGCTGGCGTTCCCGGCGCTGTTCGATCAGGGATTCGCAGACAAATTCGATGGACCGCTTTACCGGCAGCTCACTGTTATGGGTCTCCTCACGCCAATCCTGCAGTATGTGGCGCAGCTGAGCCCACCAAGCGTTTTCCCCGGATGCCGTGCTCAGCACATCCAGCAGTTCCAGCAACTGATCCGCCTGGCGAAGTTCCTCACCCATCGATATCAGCTGCTCGAGCAGGCGCCGGTTCTCCCGTACACGCAAGGGCCAGGGCTGTTTCTCCTTTTCAGCCAGCATGCAGACAGGAATGCCTTCCGCTTCGCACAGCGCGCGGATCGGTTCGAGCACCGACCACTCCCGGACAAAGACGGCACAATCCGACCACTGCATCCCGCTCTCCAGCTGCGTCAAACGCTTCAACTCGCAGATCAGCGCCAGCGCCTGCTGGTTCTGGTCGGCTAGCTGCAGCACCTGCACCCGACCACGTGCCAAGGGGTCCAGCTTCTCCCACTTTCCCCCAGGTACCAGTCCCTGCCGCTCCGGGTTGAGATGAATGGGATGTTCGCGCTTCATACGATCCCGGTTGCCGGCGATCAAGGCATTGGACGCCGCAATGATATGGCCGCTGGACCGATAGTTGTCCACCAGGTAGGAGACCCGGGCCTGGTAATCCTCCCGGAAGCGGCGGATGAACGCCACATTCGCACCGCGAAACTGGTAGATGTTCTGATCATCATCACCCACTGCCATGATGCTCAGACGTTGATCCCGGTCAGCCAGGGTCCTTCCCGCGATCG
>JBDLIF010000117.1:0-7481 GCA_039714955.1 Pseudomonadota bacterium
AGGTGTTCTTGGCCATGGAGCCGTTCCGCAGCTTACGCTTCTTGGCGTCCTTCTTGCTCATGAAGACCACCGCATCCGGTACGGCGCGATAGAGTTCAGGCACCCGCCGGGTCATGGAACCGGAGTGCCAGTGCTCCAGCACACGGCCGGTGCAGAGCCAGAGGTCATACTCTTTGTCCGGCGGCTCGGCGGCCGGCTCATAAGGCGCCGTGATAATGTTGGCCTTGCCGTCGGGCTTGCCGTAGAACTTGACGCCATCACCCTTGGCAACATGTGGATCATAGCCTTCGCGGAAGCGCCACAGGGTCTCCTTGCCGTCAATCACAGGCCAGCGCAGACCGCGCGCCTTGTGGTAGGCATCGAACTCAGCCATCTCGTGACCCTTCTTCGGGATACCCTCGGCTGAGTTAAACAGGCGGTACTCCTCGAAGAGACCTTTCTGCACGTAGAAGCCGAAGTGGTCCATCTCATCGTTGCCATACTCGTTGCCAGCAGAGTCGGTCACCTGCTGTTTCGGGAACTTGTCGACCTGACCGTTGGCGTAGAGCAGGTCGTAGAGGGTCTTGCCGGCATATTCCGGTTTCTTGGCGATAAGCTCCGCCGGCCAGACGTCCTCCACCTTGATGTACTTGGAGAACTCCATGATCTGCCACAGGTCGGATCGGGACTCACCCGGACCTTGCACCTGCTGACGCCAGAACTGGGTGCGGCGCTCGGCGTTGCCGTAGGCACCCTCCTTCTCGATCCACATAGCGGTGGGCAGGATCAGGTCGGCGGCCTGGGCCGACACCGTGGGATAGGGGTCGGTGACGGCGATGAAGTTGTCCGGGTTGCGCCAACCGGGATAGGACTCATCGTTCATGTTGGCGGCGGCCTGCATGTTGTTGTTGCACTGCACCCAGAAGCAGTTCATCTTGCCGTCCTTGAGGGCGCGGTGCATGGCGACCGCGTGGATCAGGGTCTTACCCATGGGCTTGCCGCTTATGTCCGATTGATCGGCATCATCGGTCTTGCCGTTAGCTCTCGGAATGGTGCCGGCAGGCAGCTTCCAGACCTTCTCCGCGAACTTGCAGTGTGCGTCCTTCTTGACCACCAGATCGGCCGGCAGGCGGTGGGTGAAGGTGCCTACCTCGCGGGCGGTGCCGCAGGCGGAGGGCTGACCGGTGAGCGAGAAGGGGCTGTTGCCGGGCTCGGCGATCTTGCCCATCAGCAGATGGACGTTGTAGCAGAGGCCGTTGACCCAGACACCGCGGGTGTGCTGGTTGAAGCCCATGGTCCAGTAGGATGAGACCTTCTTGTTGGGATCGGCATAGGCCTTGGCCAGCTTCAGCAGGTTCTTCTCAGGCACCTTGGAGAGCTTGGCGGTGTATGCCAGGGTGTAGGGCTCCACCGACTTGGCGTACTCCTCGAAGCTGATCTTGGAGAGTTTGCCCTTGGCCCGGTTCTTGGCCGCCTGCTCACGCGGATCGTTGGCGCGCAGGCCGTAACCTATGTCGGTCGGGGTCTTGGTGAAGTTGACGTGCTTGTCGATAAACTCCTTGTTGTAGGCCTTGTTCTGGATGATGTAGTTGGCGATGTAGTTGAGGATCGCCAGATCGGTCTGGGGCTCGAACACCATGCTGTTGTCGGCCAGTTCGTAACAGCGGTGCTCGAAAGTGGAGAGCACATGGACTTCACAGCCGGGTTTGGTCAGGCGGGTGTCGGTGAGGCGCGACCAGAGAATCGGATGCATCTCCGCCATATTGGCGCCCCAGAGCACGAACACATCGGCGTGTTCCAGATCGTCGTAGCAGCCCATGGGCTCGTCGATGCCGAATCCGCGCATGAAGGCGCCTACCGCGGAGGCCATACAGTGGCGGGCATTGGGCTCCAGGCTGTTGGAACGGAAACCGGCCTTCATCAGCTTGGAAGCCGCATAACCCTCCCAGACGGTCCACTGTCCTGATCCGAACATGCCAACACCCTTCGGACCCTTGGCCTTGCGGGCGGCCACCCACTTCTCGGCCATGGTCTTGAACGCCTCTTCCCAGGAGACCTCTTCAAATTTTCCATCCTTAGCAAACTTGCCATTTTTCTTGCGCAGCAAAGGCTTGGTCAGCCGGTCCTGTCCATACAGGATCTTCGGCAGGAAGTAGCCCTTGATGCAGTTCAGCCCCTTATTCACAGGCGCATCCGGATCACCCTGACTGGCCACCACCTTGCCGTCTTTAACCCCCATCAAAACACTACAGCCGGTACCACAATAACGACAGGCGGCCTTGTCCCATCGAATACCATCGTCACCTTCCGCGGCGATGGCGCTGTTTATCGCCGGTAGGGTAACACCCGCCACCGAAGCCGCCGCGGCAACAGCGTTGCTTTTAATAAAATCACGTCTAGTTAATTTCACGGTATATTTCCTCCATCGACTCTTCACCACCATAGTGATAAATCAAAATCGTATTCACCACACCCTCGACATCCCGGAGCGCATTCATGGTGTCCGATACAGGTGAAATCTCCTCACCCTCATCCTCGACCGTAACGATCAGTTTATCGACGTCCTCTCCTGCATGGACCTCGACACCTTCGAATGCTTCCAACCGTTTTGAGACGATAGGCCCCATCTCCGGTCTGGTATGAACAACAAGACTGCAGATATTCATCGAAACGCTATTCCCCCTGTTGGTTAAGCCGCTAACTCACGCCGGCCTGGCCGAATATGAATTGATCTTGTCGGGCAGACCGCAAAACAGTCGCCACATCCACTGCACCGGTCCGGTTCCATAATTGGTATCGCCCTGCCTCCTGTCCGTAGTTGAAAACGGATCGCTGACTCTTCACATCGCTCAGAGCAGCTTCGGCAGACCACACCATTCATGGCCAGGCAGTCATCTCCGAATTCTACCGAGAGTGACCAGGGTGGTTGCTCGAGGTCTGAAAAAAAGGCCAGTGCGCCAGATCCACAGGCCTTGACGCAGTCCCCACAAAAGGTACAGTAGCCACGGGTGAAATCGACTTGGGGATAACCCCCGTTGCCACGCTGAATAATTCTTTTCTGACAACCCCTTACGCAGTCATCACAGCGAGTACACTGTTCCAGAAAAACCGCTTCGGCCTTGGCCCAAGGGGGCCTGATAGAGGCGTGCTTTCCGTGCAGGTCGCCCCTGAGTAATTGGGCTCTGTTAATCGGATCTGACACCAGTACTCTTTCCCGGCTAAATTGTTTGGATTTTTACACTTTCTACGATGAACATCATTGATACCGATCAATTTGTAGAGCCGCAGGTCAACACATGCATCGAATAGGGTCTGCCTGCCTGCTGGACGCTATTTCGACGCAACCTCGAGATGCCGCTTTTTCGGCTTTTCCTCCTCCGTCTGCCAGCTAACACGCAGGTTGATGCGGTGCCGACCTTCGTCCTGGGTCGCGGTGAGTTTCAGATGCAACAGGCCTTCCGGCTCCAGCACCATCCCATCGTCTTCGTCACTGAGGTTGAGTCTGCCCTTCCCTATACCCTGACTGATGGCCTTTAAAATAGCCTGAATCGATTTGGCATCCTGGAGAGACTCATGACGAAAACTTTTCTTACTCTGTTTCATTTTTATTACCTGAACCGTCAACCGAGCGAAGAGGGGTCAAAGATCTTGACAAAGGGGTAATCGGTACTGATCCCCATGACCAGCTTGTCGGGATGAAAGATGGTAACTGCCGCACCACAGCCCTGCAGACCCTCACTGCGCCGTGAATGTTGATCGACGGTCGCGTCACACTCGAAGTTGACTATCCCTTTACGCACCATGATCCGTTGCCCATGGTGCCTGTTGTCATGGCCATGCACAATGGCGTGTATGCCCGCCTGGTGGATCATATTCACCCCCTTGTGGGTTAAAGGCAGGTCCACCTCCCGATACTTTGTACGGATGATGTTTGCCAGTGGCCCATAATAGAACTCGAACAGTTCCTCTCGGACATGGTCGTGAAACAGGCGGTTCAACTGTTTTATGCCTTGCCTGCAGACCATCTTGGCTGCCCGATCATCCAGACCGGCATGTACGAACAGGAATGAGCCCCGGCGGTAGGCCAAACGCATGCGTTCGATGAACCAGGAGAACTCACCCTTGGGATGCAGAAACAGCTCCTGCCACTTGAGGGCCGCCGCATAAACCCGGCGCAGAGAGAGACCGACCTTTTCACAATCCCCCTCAAAGCTCGAGATCTTGGCTTCGAGTCGCTGTACCTCCCGCTCCACCCGCTTTTCCGGCATGACCCAGTTGGCCATCGCTGGAAACTCTTGAAACCAACGTTTCGGCGGATAGAGAATCCGCCGACACTCCCGGGTTGAGGGCATCCCCTTGAGGGCATGACGACCCTGCAGGTAGTGGTCCGACACCTCCCGCAGGAATGGCACTGCCTTACTGCCCATACGGATAAAAAAGTGGTCATGCAGGGGGTCCCGCTCCATACCCACGGAACGGATACCCAGCTTGATGCGCATATCATGATTTCCGGCCAGGATACGCACCCTGGCGCCCCTATCGATCAAGCGGTGGATCGCCCGCAACAGCCGCAGGTTGCTCGGCCCCTTGTCAAAACAGTCTCCGCCGATGACGAAGCGAGCCCGTTTGCCTGTCCTGGTGAGCTTGAAATCCTCATCCTTCCAGCCAGTCTTCTTCACCCCGCCCGAGGCCACCAATGAGGCCAGAAAGGCGTCCGTATCCGCATGCAGATCAGAGAAAAAATAGAGCGGACGCTTCGGCCACTGCCATTCATTCCGCTCCAGCAGTTCACGCAGGGTATCGCGAGAAGAGGCCCGATGACCCTTATCCTTGCCCACCGACCGCTGCCTGCCCATTAACCAGGACTGCCCCTGCTCCGGCAAACTGGCCTGGATCCACTCTTGGCCGTGATAACGGGGAAGTCTCGAGTTTTTGATAAGCTCTTTCATGGCTCGGCTGAAAACCTAATCGGTAAAACGCTCATTCCCTCGACGTACCTTCCAGTTACCCCTGACATGCCGCCAGTGGCGTTCACCCAAGCGTTCGATGAACACAGGTTGGCAGTGGTACATGCTCAGCTGGGCAATCTGCTCAAATGAGATCAGACCCAGCTGGTAGGCCGCATGACGAAAGGCGGCACCATGCCCGATGAAGAGCTTGAGTGTATCGACAGTGCAATGTTGGGCAAGTGTGCGCATACGCTCCTCCAGGTGGAGCGCAACCCGCTCACCGGCCTGCATCAGGGATTCAGCCCCCTGCAGCGGCAGGCAGTAGTAACTGTTGGATTTCCAGTCTTTGGGGGGAGCGGAAAAACGCGGATCATCGTCAATCACTGACTCGATCTGCCGCAGGGTCAGATTGGCTACTGAGCCTACACTGCGTTCAGCCAGGGCAGCGAAACTTTCGATCTGTAATTTTTCCTCAGCGGTTGCAGAGAGTTCATCGGTCAGTATCTCTGCAGTCTGCCAGGCGCGTAGCAGGCGGGAGCTGTCGAGTCGTGGATCCAAAGTCCAGCCTTCCTCACTCAGCACTTCGAGCAGGCGCGAACCGCCCTCATGTGCCTGCCTGCGCCCCTCAGCCGTGAGGGGGAAGGGCTGTAACGCACTCGGGGCTTCCTGCAGTTGCTGGTAATCAGCGTGTCGGACCAGGGCCGCAATCACTCTCGTCATTGGATCAGCCAATCAGATAGACCGTGCTATTCGGCAATTTATTCGAAATTCTCGCCAGCTTCAGGGTATAATCCCGCTCCATTTCAGGTTCCATGGCGGACGGTATCGGTCCCCTCGCAACGTGAAGCTGTTAACCCCGTCAGGCCCGGAAGGGAGCAGCGGCAGCAGTGGACTCGTGTGCCGGGGTGTGGCTGGTACCGGCTGCCACCCATTTTACCGCTCATGCCCAAAAGTACTTTATGTACTGTTCAATAAAAAGCAGGATCAGCTTAGCTGATCCTGCCCTCTTATAGCTTCTTAATCATTCATTACTGCGGATAGCCGTACCCATAGGGATAATAAGCCCGTCCATAGGGGTTATATTGGCGATAATCAGGACTCCCCCAAGCAGGATAGCGAGGCGAACCCGGTTGCATGGATTCACGCATTGCCCGCTCTTTCTGAATCTGTTCATGTCTGGCTTTCATCTCAGCCTCCGCGGCGTTGCGGAGATCGTCAAACTCCTTGAGAATCCTGCTCACGGATTCAGCACGTTGCTCACTGGGTGCAGGTGCCACGGCCGGCTCGCTAGCCGGTGGCTGAATGTCTGACTCCGGGATTGCTGTTTGCACCTCTTCATCGGCAACAGGCGCCGGGGCCGAGACGACTGCCTGATCCTCGACCTGAGGGGCCGCTGGTTCTTCGGCAACCGGTTCTACCGGCTCACTCACCTCAGCAGGCTGTTCAATCGTCTCCGGGATTACCCCTGTGGGGGTGGTAACTCCAGGTTCAGCAGTGCCCTTCTCCTGGCCGTGAGCTTCACCGACCGCCGGCGGTTGTGCCTCATCCTCCCTCTCCACCAGCTTAGCCTCGGTTGCCGGCTCCGCTGCCTGCTTTGCCTCAATTTGCACTTGAGGGGTTATCTCCTGGCTAGTCTCGGCACTTGGCCCTGTCGCCTCTGAGGATCCCGTCTCACTCACCTGTTCCGGCTCTGCTTGTGAACCCAGTTCAGTTGGGGCCTCAACCACCTCACTGCCGGTAACCGGCACATCAGCCACTTCACCCGATGTGCCGGCTGTTGCCTGTTCCGCTGATGAGGTAGTGCTCACCGCAGGTTCAACCGCCTCTGTCTCTGTACCGGGATGCTTGGCCACCGACCTGATATAAATGAAAATAATCACGACGATGACTAACGAGGCAATGACTTTTGGCCAAAAGCCGGCTGTGTCACTGGATTTAGATCCCATGTGTTCCTCCTCTTTTCTCGGATGAGTCTTGATGATCAATTCTGCGGATGAGGTGTTAGCCTCGATGGATTGTCTTGGTTCAGGTCTGCTTGGGACATCCATCTCCGGCTTTATACTATCTTTGGAAGTCGCTGTTGCAATAATTTTAACCGTATCTGATGGATCACCCGTTTCGTGAGACGCGGTCCCTGTGTCTGATGTATCGACAGATTCCGTTACCGACGCAGTGGTCAGCTGGGCAGTTTGTTTCTTGCTGGTTGCTTTCTTTTTGCTTGTTGCCTTCTTTTTGGCAACTTTTTTCTTGGCAACTCGCTTTTTTGTCGTTTTTTTTGCCGCTTTTTTCTTTGCGATCTTCTTTTTGACTGCTTTTACCGGCGTCTCCCCTGAATCCTGATCAGCCGGTTGAACGGAATCACCAGGCTGATCATTGTTCTTGTCAGATTCGACCATACTAAAGTCTCCATTTGAAGCAAGTCACGATGCGGAAATCCTAGCACAATGACATGCTAACTGCCCTTTAAGGCCCGGAATCAATCCCATCTTATTTCAAACTTGGATCTGTTAACCAACCGGCAATCCAGCCATGGCTCAGATCATCGGGCCTTAT
>JBDLIF010000118.1:0-7461 GCA_039714955.1 Pseudomonadota bacterium
CTGAATGCCGCATCCAGCTGGCTTATCAAACCGTATCGGGGGTCCATGCTAAAGTCACTACTCGTGCGGAACATTTTTATCTCGAAGACCTTGGGAGCAGCAATGGGACCTATGTCAATGATCAGTCGATCAGTGAGCCCGCTCGGCTGAAGCACAACGACTGCTTGAGATTCGGTAAGATCGTGATGCGTTTCAAGCACAAACTGCCTTTACATGTCGAGCTCACAAACGATGAGATCGACATGACGCTGATTACTTCGAGCAAGATGGGTAAGCCTCGTTTCGATGCTTATGAAACCCAGCCCGAGGCCAAGTTGAAAGCGGTTTTGGAAATCGGTTCAAGTCTGGCGGGGACAGTGGAATTGGAAACACTGTTGCCCAAGATCCTTGATACCCTGTTCATTATCTTTCTCAGTGCGGATCATGCCTGTATCTTATTAAAGGATGATAAGAACGGAGAAATGGTTCCCCGAGCTGTTAAATCCCGAGGCCAAACCTCGTCCGAGACCCTAAGTTTAAGTCGAACCATTGTGAACAAGGTGTTGCAGGAAAAGACTGGAATTCTCTCCGCGGATGCCTCAACGGACGCCCAGTTCGACTCCAGCCAGACGATTGTTGATCTTTCTATACGCTCCATGATGTGTGTGCCCATGCTGGCCCGAGATGGAGAACCGTTGGGGATCATCAATATCGATTCACGCCGTAAAGGGATTCCGTTTTCCAATGAAGATCTCGATCTGTTGATGGCGGTCGCGGCCCAGGCAGCCTTGTCCTATGAAAATACCAGACTGTTTAACAGCCACGTGGAGAAACAAAAACAAGATAGCGAGCTGAGTATTGCGAGGCATATCCAACGGTCTATGCTTCCGACGAAACATCCGTTGGTGAAAGGTTATGACTTTTTCGTCACCTATGATTCGGCCCAGGCCGTGGGTGGCGATTATTACGACAGTTTTAAGTTGTCTGAGACCAAACTGGCTTTAACCCTGGGAGATGTCGCGGGCAAGGGGGTGCCGGGTGCCATGATCATGACCTGGTTGTCCAGCTGTGTTCAGACGACATTGCGATTCGTCAATCAGGCCGATCGAGCCATTGCCGCGATCAACGAACAGATGTGCAGCAAGATTGTTCAGGGCCGATATGTCACCTTAGTGTTGATGGTCATCGATATTACGACCCATGAGATCACCGTAGTGAATGCCGGTCATATATCCCCCCTGATCCGCAAGGTAGACAGGAGTACCGTTCGGTTTGGCGATGAGCTGGTGGGACCTCCCTTGGGGGTTGTCGAGGATTATCCGTACCGGGCCGACAGTCGTGTGCTGCAGCCCGGAGAGATGGTCGTCATACTCACCGACGGCGTCTTCGAGGCGATGAGCCGAGAGGCTAAGCCCTATGGTGTGAATCGCGTGATAGATTTCATCGGCAGTGACCACGCTAATGTGCGGGGGCTAGGGGAGGGATTATTAAGGGATGTGCGAGACCATGCTCGTGGTCGCCCTCAGCATGACGATATCACCATAATGGCCATCGGGCGGCTGGATAATCCTTGAGCAGTTGGGTAGTTTGATTCTCATTCGGCCCCTCATCGAGGGACCAATGATCCGCCCCCCGCTCTGCCTCACAGCAGGTGGTGAGCGGAAAAGCTCACCACCCTACCTACATTTTATCCAACCGGCACCTTCACCCGGAACAGAATCGCATAGAGCACCGGCACGAACACCAGGGTCAGTACGGTGGCGAAGCCCAGGCCGGCCATGATGGTGATGGACATGTTGACGAAGAAGACGTCCGGCAGCAGCGGAAGCAGCCCCAGGATGGTGGTGGCGGCGGCCAGCACCACCGGGCGCAGGCGGCTCACCGCCGCGTCCAGGATAGCCGCGTGGGGCCCCTTGCCCTCGGCGATCTGCTGGTCGATCTCGTCGATGAGCACGATGGCGTTTTTGATCAGCAGGCCGATCAGGGAGAGGGCGCCGAGCAGGGACATGAAGTCGAAGGCACCATTGAAGCTAAGCAGTCCGGCGGTGATGCCGACGATGGCCAGGGGCACGGTGAGCCAGATGATCAGCGGCTGGCGCACCCTGCCGAACAGCAGGATGCTGGTCAGGATCATGAGCAGGAAGCTGCCCGGCAGGGCAGCGGCCAGTCCGGCCTGGGCCTTGGCGTTATCTTCATACTCACCGCCCCAGGAGAGGGCATAGCCCGGCGGTAGTTCCATCGCCTCGATCTGCAACCGCAGCCGCTCGAACAGGGGCGTGGCTAGCTCTCCGGTGGGGTTGCAGGAGGCGATGATAGTCTGCATGCGGTTGCGTGAACGCACTATCGTGTTTTCCCACAGGGTCTCAAAGCTGCTCACGACTTGGGCCACGGGTATGGCCTTGTGCAGCACCGGGCTCCACACCTGGATGTCCTGGAGATTGCCTACGTCACTGCGTTCTTCTCCTTCGGCGCGGACCAGGATGGGCAGTACCCGGATGCCGTCGCGATAGCGGCCTACCGAGGTGCCGTCGAAGGCATACTGTAATGCACTGGCCAGTTCCTCCCGGGTGATACCGAGTTGACGCCCCACCTGTTCGTTGAAAATCGGCTTGATCAGCTTCACCGGTTGGCGCCAGTCGTCGCGGATATCCTTGGCCTCCGGGTCGGCACGCATGAATGTCTGGGCCTGCTCGGAGAATTGTCGCAGCATTTCGGGGTCGGGACCGTGAAAGCGTGCCTCGATTTTGCTATCGCGCCCGGGACCGATGCGCAGGGGCTTGACGATGGGGTCGATCCAAGGCATCTCGGCGCGCATGTAATCCTCCACCTGTTTCCAGATCTCAGGGATATGCTCGCGGCTGTCGGTATGGACGATGATCTGGGCATAGGCAGGGGAAATATCTCTGGGATCGTAGACCAGGGTGAAACGCTGATGGGGACCGCCGACGATGGTGCTGGTCTGGGCCACTCCCTCCAGGCTGCGCAGGTATTGACTGACCCGCAGGGTGTCGTCTCGGGTCTTGCGGATATCGGTGCCTTCGATCTCCCATATATCGACAAAAAACAGCGGCGTGTTGGATTCGGGGAAGAAGGCCTGTTTGACGCTGCCGAAACCGACTACGGCAAGTACGAACAGACCCAGGACCACGGCCACGGTCATCCAACGCAGGCGGATGGCATGGCCCACAAAACTGCGGAATATCCGGAACACGATGCCGCCGTAGGGGTCTTCTTGCTCCCCCGCCGTGGCAGTTCCCTGCTTGAGTAACAGGGCACAGAGTAGCGGGGTAGTGCTGATGGCCGTGATCCAGGAGAGCAATAGGGAGTAGAGGATCACCCAGAAGAGGGAGTTGGCGAACTCACCGGTACTGTCCGGCGAAAGGCCGATGGCGGAGAAGGCAAGAATACCGATAGCGGTACCGCCCAATAGCGCCCAGATGGTTTTACTAACCGTTTCCCCTGCGGCCCGGGCCGGCGTCATGCCGGACTGCATGCGTATCATCATGCCGTCGGCAACTACGATGGCATTGTCCACCAGCATCCCCAGGGCGATGACCAGGGCGCCGAGAGAGATGCGCTGCAGCTCGATGCCTTCCAGGTTCATGATCAGCAGGGTGCCGGCCACCGTGATCAGCAGCACGGTGCCGATGATGAGCCCCACCCGCAGGCCCATGAACAGCAGCAGTACGACGATAACGATGGCCACTGCCTGGGCGACACTGACGATAAAGCCGCTGACCGAATTGTAGACCTCAGTCGGCTGATCATAGATGGGGGTCAGCTCCATGCCCACCGGCACGATAGGCATCAGTTCATCCATGCGCTGTGCCAAATCCTGGCCCACCGCTACCACGTTCTGACCCTCCTGCATGGAAATGCCGAGGGTCAGGGCCGGCTCGCGGTTGACGTAATACTGTTGATCCGGCACCTCCTTATAGGCGCGGATAATGGTGGCGATATCTTTGAGGTAGACCAGCTTCTTGTCGTCGGAACCGATCAGGACGTCGCCGATGGCCGTCACTGAGATGAACTCACCGGTAGGTTCGATACGCAGGTATTCGTCACCCACCCGCACCTTGCCGGCATCCGAGACCACGTTCTGGGACTGGAGGATGCGGCCGATGTTCTCCAGAGAAATGCCCAACTCACCCAGGCGAGAGCGGGACATCTCCAGATAGACCACCTCTTTTTGCTCGCCACCAATGGAGATCTTGCGCACCCCGGGCACCAGCACCAATTGCCGTTTGAGCTGGTCGGCGAAGTCCCATAGATCGCGCCAGGTGTAACCGGGACCGTGCAGGGCGTAGTAAACGCCATAGACATCGCCGAATTCGTCGATGATCATCGGTTCACCTGCTCCAGGTGGCAGCTTGCCCTTTATGTCGGCGATCTTGCGTCGCAGTTCATCGTAGATATTGGGAAAGGCCTCGGCTCGGTACTTGTCCTTGAACTCAATCATGATGTCCGATGCCCCGGGACGGGAGATAGACATCTTCAGATTCTTGACCTGTTCCATTTTCTGGATTGCATCTTCGATGTGATAGGTCACCTCGTCCTGTACCTGCTGGGCAGTGGCACCCGGGTAGAGGGTGATGATCTTGGCCACTTTGATGGTGAAGGCCGGGTCTTCCAGCTTGCCCATCTGTTCGAAGCCCCAGAGGCCGCCGCCCACCATGATGATGACCAGCAGCCAGGAGATGACCGGTGTTTTGACCGAATATTCGCCGATGTTCATGAAACGCCTCTGATTGTTCTGCTGTCCTATGATCGAAAACCTACTGACACATTATTGTTGTGTCGGTGTCGGATCATCGGGGCGGGGCGCGGCCTGTTCCAGCGCCGGCATCAGGGTGACTTTCATGCCTTCCACCAGGAAGGGAGTACCGGCGGTGACGATGTGGTTGCCGGCCTCGATGCCTTCGAGTACCTCGATATCGTTCCCCAGTAACCGGCCCACCTTGACCGCTTGCGGCTTGACGGTCATCGATTCTCTATCCACCGTCCAGACCCGGGGATCGAGCTTGTAATCCCCCATTACTGCGCTCACCGGCACGGTAAAGACTACCACTTCTTGGTCCTTAAGCAGGGAGAGGTCCACCGTCACCGTGGCGGTCATGCCGGGCAAGACCGTAGCATTGAGCAGTTGTTCCATGGTGTAGGTGACCTCAAAGGTCTGGGTCTTGGCATCCGCCCGGGTGGCGATCTCCTTGAAGGTCAGGGGGAACTCCCGCCCGGGCAGGTCTACGAAGGTGGCGAAGATCTTGATCTGGTCCCGTTTCTCTCCCCGCTCAGCCGCATCGGCGCGGACACCGCGGATAATGGATTCGGGTACGTCGAACTTGACCTCCAGCTCGGTCACGTTCTGCAGTGACAGGACGGACTGCTTGGCTTGAACCTCTTCGAATCGCTGGATATGGCGCTTGGCGATAGAGCCCGCGAAGGGGGCCTTGAGGCTGGTGTACTCCAGGTCCTGACGGGCGGCCTCCAGGGCAGCGCGAGTGCTCTTGAAATTCGCCTCCAGCTTGTCATAGTCCACTTTTGAGATATGGCCCTCTTCAACCAGTTCCTTGGCCCGATTGTAGTTCTTTCGTGCATTATCGAAGCTGGCCTTACGGTCATTGGCCACAATTTGAAAATCCTTAGGATCCAGCTTGGCCACCTCCTGGCCTTCAGTCACCTGATCGCCCTCTTTGACCAACAGTTCCTGGACCTTGCCCGGGACCCGGAAGGCCAGCTCCGCCTTGCGATTGGCATCAATACGAGCGGGGAAGTTGCGCACCCCACCGCTCTCCGGGGCCTCAATGAGCAGAGTCTTGACCGGACGGCTGATGTCCCGGGCAACCGGGGCCGGTTCTTCGGCACACCCGGTGAGCAGCAGCAGGGTGGTAAGAATGCTGAGGAGTATGGCGAGGGGACGCAGCATGGCGGGGGGTCCTGTGATTGAGAGGATGACGGGATTCTAAACGAATCTCAAGAAAAAGCGACAATGGCCGCTGGGCCGAGCCCCGGTTCCGGTTATTTCGTCACCGGGAATAACGATTATCTCTTGGCCCGCACGGCCGCACCCAGCGGGATAACGCCTGCGGCTCTTCAAGGATGTCGGCGGTACCGCGGGTTACGACGCAACTCTCAACGGCAAGGTGTTGAATCTGGTCATCACCGAGGCCGTCAACAATCTGGTTGCCAGTCTGGAGCGTGGCGAATGGTCGCCGTCCCGGGGTCCCGTCCCCTGATGCTGCCTGCACCCATCTCTGCCGGAGTGCTTGCCGCAAGAAAAGCACAATAGGGGACAGACCACGTTTATCTGCTATGCTTGTGTTACCGAAGCTAGTACAGGATTGCATCGCCAATGCCAAGACGCCCACGGCTCAAGCTTGCGGCAATTCCCCTCCACATCATCCAGCGGGGCAACAACCGTGGAGCCTGCTTTTTTGCGGAAGACGATTACCGGTTTTACCTTGACCATCTCGGTGAGGCCTGTAAAAAACAGACGGTCGAACTCCACGCCTATGTGCTGATGACCAATCACGTCCACCTTTTGTTGACACCCAAGGATGGCGAATACAGCCAAGTAATGGGGTCAGTTCCAACATTCAGGTCCAAGTAATGGGGTCAGTTCCAACATTCATGCAGTGGAAGTAATCGGGTCAGTTCCAACATTCATGCATCTTCTGATATCGTTTATTGATGGCAAGACCACTGAGATTGGAGTAAGCAGTTGCTTTGTATCACGTGACTTCGTTGGGAGACCGGCGGGAAGATATATGTTGGGATGATGAAGACCGAGAAGAGTGTATAGTGTTATTTTCTCAGGTTTACATTTCTGGGGCCTACACTATGAAGGAGATTGGTGACCAATTTGGGGTTCAAGCGGTCACGGTGGGGCGTGAGGTCAGGAATTATGAAAAGCGATAATGTTAGAATGTTGGAATTGACCCCTTCTGCAGAAAATGATCGCGCTTAATTCGATACATTACTATCTAAATTGTTATTCTGGTATAGATTTACCTGGTTTGCTAGTTCTAGTCTTATCGAACAGCAATTATCAATACGAACAAGAACCATTGTTATAAGGGCGCTAGACGACTCACCACTGTTTCTGTATAAGACACTGGGAACGTACAACAGAATTTCCGGTGTTCATCAGCTTCCCCTTTCGATCAGAATTACATCCTTCGAGCTTCAACCGCCTGGTAGAAATCTTTCGCCCAACCGTTGAGCGGTTTCCGGATGAACGCACGGGTGATAATGTGGTGTATTCCATGGCGGATGCCGCCATGGGGGCATTCTCGGTCTTTTTCACTCAAAGTCCGTCGTTCTTGGATTTCCAGCGTTCGCTGGAAGTGACGACGGGATGCAGCAATGCCCAGAGCCTATTCAGGATGGGTGCGGCTCTTTTAGAACAACCCCCAAGTAGGTCATGCCGCCTCCTGTAACGGAAAGCTGTCGTATTGCGAGGCATGATTTCGCTTCAATGTTTGA
>JBDLIF010000119.1:0-7386 GCA_039714955.1 Pseudomonadota bacterium
GTCTTCTGCTTGACTGTAGTTTCATCGATATTCGTAATTGGCATACCGAAAAAGGAAAAACTGGTGGTCACCGTCTGATCCAAATCGAGGTATCCGGCGCCGGCTACAATCCCAAACCCGTCTCCCTGATAGTTGTACTGAGCTTCATATTGAGTGCCGTCACTGTCCGTATCAAGCAGGACACCACTCTGTGTGGTCTCATCGCTCAGTTCCTGGGCAATGATGGAAATCAGAAAGCTTTGTCGCAGATCTGGGGAATAGTTGAAACCGAGCCTGTAACTCTCCCTGTCGATCGTTCTACGCAGGGAGGTTGAGTTATCATCAGGATTGAAGTGCAGCAAAAGGTCACCAAACTCGCCCTCTCTACGCCTGACTTCACCCTGAATAGTCAGATCAGAAGTGATGTGAAACTGTCCGAAGAGGTTACTGATGGTCTGGTCGCTGTCGTTGTTCTCGCGAAAACCATCACTCTTCTCGGTAAAATGTCCGACGCTCAGCATGCCCCGGTTGGTGAAGGCGCCGGCGGCGATCTCGGCACCCCGTGTATTGTTGCTGCCGGTGACGCCGCTTGCGAGAAAGGCGAGGCGCTGACGGTTGAACAGGGGATTGTATTCGTTGAAACCGGCAATGGAGGGACCGCTGCCTTCGAAGGCGAGCAGGCTTGCCTCGCTGGCGCTCGGACTGACGGGGGAGACGATCTCCGGCTGCAGTAACTGGGCCCGGAGCAGCTCGCTGACACGGGCTATCTCATGCCGGGGCACCCCCGCGTATGCATCCGAGAGGAAGCGATGGGCCGAGGCATTGCCAGGGTCCGCGGCAAGCGATTTCCAACTCTCTTTGAGCGCGAGTCGCTGGAAGCCCAGGTCGTCGTAGATTCTCGCCAGGCTGGCGCCACGAGCGGCCTGATCCTCATCCAGCAGGAGACGGGAGCGGTAGACCGCCCGGTTGTCATTCAGGGCGATGGCCTTTTGCAGATCATCCATTGCCTCCAGGGGTCGGTTCTCCGTCTGTTTAAGAATGGCGTCGTAAAACCAAGCCGTGGGGTCCTGCCCATCCAGTTGTTTGGCCAGTTGAAACTGGGCAGCGGCCGGCTCTTTTCTCTTCTCCTCATAATAGGCCTTGCCCAGGTAGCTGCGGAGCAGTGCATTGCCTGGATCGAGGTTGGCCGCGGTCTCCAACAGTTGGCGACCCTCGGCCAGTTCGCCTTCGCGTATCAGGACCAGACCCAGGCCTAAGCGCGGCATGGGATCGGCCTGGTCGAGCACGACCGCCCGTTCGAAGGCCTGTTTTGCCGATGAGAGCTTGAGTTGGATGAGGTAGGCGAAGCCGAGGGTCGTTTGGCTCAGAGCCACACCGGGGTCGATCTCCACCGCATGCCGGGCGGCATCGGATGCCTTGCGCACATGACGGAACATCAGCTGCAGCTGCGCCAGTCGTGACCAGGCAAGCGGATTGTCCGCTTCCACCTTGACGGCCTGCTTGGCCGCATCCAGGGCTTGCGCCAGGCGGAATTGCGCCTGCCTGGCATAGGAGAGGGCAAGATGGCCCGATGCCGTCCGTGGATTCGCGGTAACGGCATGCTCCGCAAGTTTTACGGCTTCCCGCTTGTCGTTCCGCACCGTCGCGATGATCGACATCAGCGCCAGGGCGTCGGCATCCTGTGGACGTCGCTTCAGGGCCTGTTCGATATCGCTGCGGGCGGTATCGACACGCCCCACCATCAGGTTGAGCGAAGCTCGATAGATCAGAAGAGTCGCATCCCGCTGCGCTGATTCAATCTCCGCCAATGCCCTGAAGGCGCTTGTCAGGTCACCCTGACGGTAGGCTTCGAGGGACAGGTGAAGGTTTTGTTGGGATTTCTTCCCATTCTCAGCAAGGTTCCATTCACCGCCGAAGTCAACGACCGGAGGATAGTAGAGCGCCCATTGAACCGCGTCACGGGGATTGACTACCGCTTTGATCATTGGGGCCTGTCCCTCGATCGCTTCCGCCATCTGGCCACTGTTCAGCAGGGACTCACCCTGAATATTGTGCACACGCACCTGGCCTTCCATAACTATGACCCTGGAGATCGACTGTTCCGTCTGGACAGTGAACTCCGTACCCTCGATCGAGGCGTTGACATAGGGCGTGTCGACCTGAAACGAGTGCCTGATCCGACTGATGAAGTGGGCTATGCCTTCCAGCAGGTCAAGCCAGGTGGAGCCATCCTCGGCGGGGGCTCTGAAGTTGACGCTGCTCAGTTCGCCCAGGCGCAGGAAACTCTCGTTATTCAGGTAGAGCCCGGCCCGGCTGTTGGCACTGACGCGTAAGCGGTCGCCGGGACAGAATTCATCGTCCAGCTGAACTGCCTTCCACTCCACGGCACCGGCGGAGCGTACCTCCACCTGGCCCTGAATGGAAACCGCAAGAGCGACACTCTCCGTACACTCGCTGGCGGCAGCCCCGCTGATCACTCCCAAAGCTAACAGCCAGAGACTCAACAGGAGACGGATCTTGGTATGAATAAGCCGTTTGGCAATCATCCCGGTTACCAATGTTGTTTTTCGGCCAGCCATGGCCGGTCGATATTATCGTTACAGAAGCCAGTATAGTCATTTATTTCGCGCAGTGAATACAATTTACCTATTATTCTTGACTTGCAATCAGTTGTGGTTTCTTTGCTGGAAGCCATTCCACCTTCGGAGCGGTCATCCTAGGGGTTTTTTCCGGCCGCTCCTGCGTTCCCGATACTGCTGAAGGTAGTAGCTGCTGGGCCCGTCATGCGGATGATCACGCAGGATGGCCTTGAATTTCTCGTAGGCTGAATCTCTTTCACCCAATTGCCAATCGGCCAGGGCATCGGCGAAGGCGTCATGCAGCCCTCTTAATTGGGGAGTAGCGGATTCGCGCATCGCGGCAATCTCGTAGAGTGCGATCGGCCGTTGCTTGCCGGCCACGAGAAATTCGCCCAACTCACGGGTCAGTATACCCTGTAGCCCCTGCACGAAATCGCGGGAGGCAAGGATCGATGTGCCGAGCAGTTTGTTGAGATTCTCGATGCGCGAGGCGGTGTTGACCATGTCGCCCACCGCCCGGTATTCGAAGTGGTCGATGGCACCCACATGGCTCATGGCCAGCTTACCCGCATGCAGGCCGATACGCGTGAAGAGTCTGGGTTCAAGATCGGACGCCTCGATCGCCTGGCCAATCTCCAGGGCGGCCTCGCAGGCCTTCTGCTGCAGGGACGAGTCCGGCCTGGTGGCTGGCCAGATCGCCAGCATGGCATCACCGACCACATCGGAAACCACGCCATCCCGCGCCCTGACGGGGGTGAAGAGGATCTCGTAGTAGCGATTGAGGAAGGTCTGCAGCGCCTCTGGCTCCATGGCCTCCGCCATCTGGGTGTAGTGCTGCGCATCGGACGCCAGGCAGACACCGAAGGCCGAATCGGTCCGTGACACAGACTGTCTATCGTGCTGGAGCAGGCGATCGATGACATCACCAGGCAGATAGAAGCCGAACAGCTCTCGTAGCCGTTGCCGACTGATGCGCATCTGGCGATAGTGCCGGATCAGACTGAGGATCAAGGCCAGGGGGGTCTGCAGGACCAGGGGGACAAACCAGGGCAGCCACAGATTGTGTTGGGCAAACAGGGTGTAGACCAGATAGAGATAGCTGCCGGCCGCGACCATGCCGGCCAGGATCCCCGGCATGCCGGGCAGATAGCGAAAAAGCAGGGTGATAAACAGACCGTAGGCAAGGAGCAGGGCAACCAGACCGCCCGGGCCCAGTGGTGACAGGGTCTCCATCCTCAGTAGGTTGGCGAAGGCGGTGGCGGCGATCTCAACACCACTCAGATCGAGTCCATCGGGTTGAGAGAAGACGGTATAGAAACCGTCCTTCTGCTTCGGCTGATATTCTCCAGCGTAACCAACAAATACCACCTTGTCCTTGAGACTGTTCAGCAGCTGGGATGTGGGCCCAAGGATCTCCTGGACGGGGATTGTGTTGATACTCCCCGGGGGGCCGAAGAAATTCAGCAAGGGATAGGTATCACCGGCATAGAGTCTCAACAGCGCAATCAGCCGTTGCCGCTGTGGGGGCGGGAGATCCGACGGCTGCCCCATCTTGAGGCTCTCGAGCAGACTGCTGAGTAATGGCGCATTCCCGCGTAACCAGCGGTGGGTATTTGGGACGCCCTTTTCGCTTTGTAACAGTATCGGGTCGTGCCCGGCAGCCACCAGTAGTCGCCTTAAAGCCATCCCGCTGGGATCCGCCAACCGCTGCAATGCGGCCGTGGGTAAGGACATCAGCTCGTTATCGCCGTTGAATGTCCAGAAACGACTGACCTTGACCGGAACCTTAGGCAGCACGAAGGGGGCCAGGTCGATCGCGGCCTCCGCCAGGATATCGGTGGGGGGCATCAGGCGTTCGATCTGCACTCTGTGTTGCCCGGAGACAATCTGCCGTTGCTGCAGATCGGCCACCAGCAGGACATTGTTGGCGCGCCGCATGGCATGCGCCATCTGTAGGTTCCCTTCCGGGTCACGCGGTTGCTTGAAGAAGATGTCGAAGACGATCATCGCGGCACCTGCATCCACTAAACGGTCGATCAGTCCGGCATGCAGCGAGCGAGGCCATTCCGGTAGCTCTTCGCCGAGTCCAAGTTGCTCAGCTGTCCGACCATTGATGGCAACGATTACTACGTCTTGCGGAGGTGGGCGCTGGCCACGCAGCTTGAACAACAGGCCTAGACCAGAGTCCTCCTCCCAGTTCGAGGTACCCGGCATGAGACTGATCAATGCTCCCAGGACGCCAATGAAGAGTCCCAGCTTCAGTGAACGTACAGCCCTTCCTCGAATCACCGTGGCCCTGTTAGGATCGACCGGAGAGGATTGGGATCACCGCGCGACAAGCATCTGTGGCCGGTTGCGGCCGGCTGGGCAGAGGATCTTCCGTTAATCTCCTGGCAGCTCGTATCGCCGAGTACTTGGTTCCAATCTCCATGGGTTGATCTATCATACTCTCCTCGCATACTGTATAGAGGAAGCAGGGAGTGAATGAAGCGTTCTCTCCCAGCGGTTTTTTTACATCGAGTCTATATAATACGATTATGATTGAGAACGTCTCCATCTTTGTTGGCATGGATCCGCATGACCTTGCGCTGATCGAGCAACGAATGGTGCGAAGAACCTACCCCAAGCAGACCATCATTCTCTCCGAAGGTGATAGCAGTGACTCACTCTATGTCATACTCAGTGGCAAGGTGAAGGTCTATCTTAACGATGAAAGGGGCAAGGAGGCTATCATCAACTATCAGGAGGATGGTGAGTATTTCGGTGAACTCTCCCTGATCGATGACGACAGACGGTCGGCATCGATCATGACGATGGAGAGGTCCACCATGGCCATTATGCCTAAACAGACCTTTCATGAGGTGCTGAAAAACAATCCCGATATCGCCATCCATCTGCTCAAGGACATGGTGCATCGGGTCAGGACCTTGACCGATGAGATCAAGGGTCTGGCCCTCTCGGATGTCTATGGACGTCTCAGTAAGACGCTGCTGAGCCTGGCCAGGGAGCGTGACGGCCAACTGGTCATTGAAAGGCATGTCACACAGCAGGAACTGGCGAATCGTATCGGCGCTTCACGAGAGATGGTCTGCCGTATCTTCAAGGATCTGGTCAAGGGTGGCTACATCACCTCTGGTCAGCATCATTACATTATCAACAAACAGCTGCCGGCAAGATACTGAAGCATATTATCAATAGTTGTAAACCTAAGATTAATATTATCCCTGTACTCTCCTATACGGTACTGCCTCCCTTTCTCAACGAGATCATTACCCGCTCCCCCTCTTTATATCCTCAATAAATAACCTGGTATCCGCTTCATAGAGTCGCCTGCACACCTCGCGCCCCATGTTCATTTGAATGAGCGTGAACTGTTGAGGATATGCATCATAGAGCTCAAGAAACAGGCCGGTTGTAATCTCTATGGCTTGAGAATCCTGCAATGCACGCACACTGGCACTACGGGGCCTGAAGCCCATCAGGGCCATTTCACCAAAACAGTCGCCCGGGTTGAGGTGGTTCAATGAATATTCCTTGCCTTGCCATGCCCTGACCACTTCGACCTCGCCAGTTTCCAGCACATACATGGAATTCGCCAAATCATCTTCCTGAAAAAAATAGTGCCCTTTGTCTACCTCGATGACGCCTGCATGGTTCAGGATAAATTCGAGGGTTTGTTCCAACACCCCGCCAAATATCGGCATCTCTTGCAATAGCTGCAACTGCCTCATATCTAGATCCCAATGATTTACGGTTGGATTAATCCGCCAGAACGGCATGGCATTTAAGACAATTGTAGGTGTTATTAGAAAAATTGTAACTAACCATTCAGAGCAGCCACGATAAGCCTGCTCTTGTTTTCTGGTGGAGGCGGCTACAGGTCGCTGGGTCAGCTTTATTGAAGGCCTCGGATTCGCTTAGAGTGGTAGTAATTATTTCATTTTTTCTGAGTGATATCTTTTACATAACTCCTGCACCTTCCTCCCTAACATCTCGCTTACGGTCATCGTGAATTCGTGCGGATGCACTAATCGCCAGGCCGTCAATTCATCGCTCCAGGTACCACACACCGTTTGTCCTCCCTGGGGCGATGCAACAAAAACCCTGTAACAAATCACTGAAGAGGAATATTCAAATGAGCGAGCAAAATCTTGACCAAGAACTGCAGGAGCTGGAAGTGGAGTTTGCTGATTTCGGGCTCGAGGGTGACGACTTCGATGTGGAGGATATGGATGAATTCGCCGAGTTGGACGTGGAAGTCGATGCAGCCGGGTTCGACGAGTTGGGTGACGAAGGTGGCGAACTCTCCGCGCTCGGTAACGACGCCGACGTAGCCTTTCTCGGCGGCTTCCTGAAGAGAAAAGTTGCGAAACTGATCAGGAAACTGCTGCGACTGGTTCGCCGTTGCCGCCGTTGTCGCAAATGCGCCCGTCTGCTGGCCAACGCGATTCGCTGCTTCCGCCGCGGTCGTTACGCCTGCGCCCTGCGCTATGCCTACCGCACATACCGCTGCCTGAGGTCATGCTGTAGATAACTGGGCCGGTCCCGGCAGTCCGCCGGGACCATTGTGGTGGGTGGGGGGGACCCCTCCCATCGCCCCTGTCGATTTGGGAGATATAAAAATGTCCAATACCGCAGTCTCTGATGATTTCACCGAAGAGGAACTGGATAGCATGGAGACGGAGCTCGAAAAGCTGGCCAACGGCAACGAACCCGACAGCTGGATTAAAGACGAACTGACGGCACTCGAGGAAGAGTTCGGAGCGGAAAGTGAGTCCGAAACCGATGCCGCGGCGGCGCAGAAGCTGATCCAGACCATTACCAAGGC
>JBDLIF010000120.1:0-7336 GCA_039714955.1 Pseudomonadota bacterium
CCATCCCGGCATTAGTTATAGCGCCGCTCACTGTTTTTGACCCACCCCCTCAGCCCTCTTCATTTGCTGCTGTAAGCCTCCCGACCAAGACTTTCGGAACCGATTCCTATCGAAGAGAGGCCTGGCATGGAAAAGCCACGCACCGTCATGGCATCGATCATCTGTTCACGTAGTTGAGTCATTGTTTCGCTCCTCTGTTAAAGACCCACGGTGGGTCTTTAAGGAGTCTGGTTGATGATGACTCAGGTGGTAATTTGGGTGGGCTCCGCGTAGCGGTTTAGTTCAACAGGTGATTATGTAGCCGGCACCAATATTGGGATATGCCGCCAAAGTAAGACACTGCAATTCAACCAGCTTCCGCAAAACAGACCCGCTCCGCATGCTCCGCTTTTTTACCGTGATTGAAGGCGGAGACCGGGCGGTGATAGCCCATGACGCGGGTCCATACCTCACACCGTGTTCTCTCAGATTCGTCTAGGTGAATACCCCTTTCCGACCCTGGAGCAGTTGTCCTGACCGGCATCTCTGCTGTTTGTTTTCCTGGGTTTCTCTCTTCTTCTTTCAGTTCAATTGTATTTTTCATGGCCAGTTTGCTCCTGTTGTTTACGCATGATCAGTTCTTCATCGCACCTGGGACAAAACTCATGTTCACCGCTCAGGTAACCGTGTGTCGGGCAGATGGAGAAGGTCGGGGTGATGGTGATGTAGGGCAGGCGGAACCTCTCCAATGATCTTTTCACCAGCCGCTTGCAGGCTTCGGTGCTGCTGATGCGCTCGTTCATGTAGAGGTGCAGCACGGTGCCGCCGGTGTATTTCCGCTGCAGCGGCTCCTGTCGTTGCAGGGCCTCGAAGGGGTCGTCGGTGAAGCCCACCGGCAACTGGGAGGAGTTGGTGTAGTAGGGCTGCTCGTCCGTGCCGGCCTGCAGGATGTTCGGGAAGCGTTTGCGGTCCTCCTTGGCGAAGCGGTAGGTGGTGCCCTCCGCCGGGGTCGCCTCCAGGTTGTACATGTTGCCGGTCTCCTCCTGGAACTCGATCATCCGTTCGCGGATGTGGTCGAGGAAGCGGCTGGCGAAGCCGGCGCCATACTCACTGGTGATGTCGTCCCGGCCGTCGGTGAAGTTGCGTATCATCTCATTGATGCCGTTCACGCCGATGGTGGAGAAATGGTTGCGCAGGGTGCCGAGATAGCGCTTGGTGTAGGGAAAGAGTCCGGCGTCCATGTGGCGCTGGATCACCTTGCGCTTGATCTCCAGGCTGTTGCGGGCGAGCTGCAGGAGTGCATCGAGCCGCTGCATCAATGCCGCTTCATCCCCCTTGTGCAGGTAGCCCAGGCGGGCGCAGCTGATGGTGACCACGCCGAGGGAGCCGGTCTGCTCCGCCGAGCCGAACAGGCCGTTGCCCCGCTTCAGCAGTTCCCGCAGGTCGAGCTGCAGGCGGCAGCACATGGAGCGCACCATGTTGGGGCTGAGCTCCGAATTGAGAAAGTTCTGGAAGTAGGGCAGACCATACTTGGCGGTCATGGCGAACAATAGCTCCGCGTTCTCGCTCTCCCAGGGGAAATCCGGGGTGATGTTGTAGGTGGGGATAGGAAAGGTGAAGACCCGGCCCTTGGCATCCCCCTTGGTCATCACCTCGATATAGGCCCGGTTGATCAGATCCATCTCGGTCTGCAGCTCGCCGTAGCTGAAATCCATCTCCTCGCCGCCGATCAGCGGGACCTGCTCGCGCAGATCCTCCGGGCAGACCCAGTCGAAGGTCAGGTTGGTGAAGGGGGTCTGGGTGCCCCAGCGGGAGGGCACGTTGAGGTTGTAGATCAGCTCCTGGATATATTGCCGCACCTGCTGATAGCTCAGCCGGTCCTTGCGCACGAAGGGCGCCATGTAGGTGTCGAAGGAGCTGAAGGCCTGGGCCCCGGCCCATTCGTTCTGCAGGGTGCCGAGGAAGTTGACGATCTGGCCCACGGCCGATGACATGTGCCTGGGCGGGCCCGCCTCCACCTTGCCGGGCACCCCGTTGAGCCCCTCGTTGAGCAGGGTGCGCAGGGACCAGCCGGCGCAGTAGCCCGCCAGCATGTCCAGGTCGTGGATATGCACGTCGCCCTCCCGGTGTGCCTGGCCCACCTCCGGGGGGTAGACGTGGCTCAGCCAGTAGTTGGCGATCATCTTGCCGGAGGTGTTGAGGATCAGCCCGCCCAGGGAGTAGCCCTGATTGGCATTGGCGTTGACCCGCCAATCCACCTGTTCCAGGTATTCGTTCACCGAGGCGGCCACGTTCACCAGGGTCTTGCGGTCTTCGCGCAGCTGCTTGTGCTGCTCCCGGTAGACGATGTAGGCGCGCGCCGTCTTGTGGTGGTTGGCGCTGATCAGCACCTGCTCCACGATGTCCTGGATGCGCTCGATCTCCGGGATCTGCCGCCGGTAGCCGGTATGCGCCAGCACCTTCACGACCTGGGCAGTGAGCAGCTGGGCCTCGGATTCGTCGAAATCACCGGTGACGCGGCCTGCCTTGAGGATCGCGGCGCTGATCTTGCCGGGGTTGAATTCCACCTCACTGCCATCGCGTTTAAGGACCTTGACAGGGAGAAAAAGCGGACTTTTTTCCAGACTGCTGAGCATCTCTTGGAACCCTCTGGTTGGTTATCGCTTGGAAGCAATAGATTGTTATTTTGATTGGGTGATCGCGTGGGCACCCCCAATCTTCGCCCTACAACAGCGTTTTCCGAACATCTGCTGCTGTCGTTATGAATACAATATATAGACTATTAATCGACTTATTAACACAAGATGTAGTAATTTTTGTTGCCAGCTACTGAATTTGGATCAGCCAAGCCCCGGGTCAGGAACAATATTCCTGTTCGTGAGGTGGCGGGGAGGATGCGGGGATTGTGGGCTGGTCAGCGGGGGTCGGCGACGATAGAAATATTTAATAGTTCATCCTGCCGAGTTCTTCGAACCAGAGGACTTGTGCGTTCACTGTGTTACCTCGTTCTTGTGGCTGTTAGCTGTGGTATGCTCGAGACCATTATCCTAGATTCTGCAGTTGACCGCTCCATTCTACTTTTAACGAGTTGAATTCATGTGTATTTTGTTCGATAGACTGACTCAGCCGCTGGGCGAACCACACTACGAGGTAGATTGTACGTTTTTGGCGGCACATGTCTTCGTTGCAACTCCTTGGAATAGAATAACTATTCCGCGTCGTTGCGCCTCGACCCGCACCCCCAAAAAAGCACACTCTACCCCGTCCAACTGCAGATTCTAGGATTATAAATGACAGTGTGTGTGAAAATTAAACAGCCACAAGTATTAGCCTCTCCATGAAGAACCTGTCCGAATCAGAGTTGCACCATTTTCTCGAGCTGCTTGAGCAGCGGCGTGCTGAGCTGTTGCAGGTCGAAGAGAGCGGCAAGGCCGCTGCCGATACGGTGAAGCTGGATCAGAGTTCGGTGGGCCGGCTCTCCCGCATGGATGCCATGCAGGCCCAGGCCATGTCTCTGGAGACCAACCGCAGGCGGGATTTGGAATTGCGCAGAATCAGCGCCGCGCTCAAACGTCTCGATGCCGGGGAGTATGGCTACTGCCTGAGCTGCGGCGAGCAGATTGCCCGCGGCCGGCTAGAGTTCGATCCGGCCCTGGCCTATTGTTTCGATTGTGCGAGTAAGGCTGAGGATCTGTAATCCGACTGCTGGCTGTTCATCTGCAGCAGCTGCGGTCAAGCCGCCAGCTCCGTTATTCTTTCACTGAGTTCGCTGCTCGGATCACTCCAGGCTACGCCCATTTCAAGCAGGTCACCGCATGAGAAGTGATGCACATGCTGCGCTTCTGCATCATCGATCCCCGCCAGTGGACCCCTGCTGATCCGGATGGACAGCGCACTCTGTTCCAATGCAATCTCCTCCAATCCATCGGGATCGATCAGCAGCCTTGCGCCACCCTTGCTCACGTCCGAGAGGGCGGCATCGACTTCCCGAATGAGCGTATGACCCTCATCCAGAATCTTGAGTTGGGCTTTGGCATCAATGGGGATTCTTGGATGGTCACGACGATCTGTTGCCGCCGTTTGCCCCGGTACTGTGCCGGCGTCTTCAGTATCATGCTCCGTCTGACGCTGTTTACCGCGTCGCCAGCGGTCCGGCCATTTCCTGAGTCGGCTCTTTTTCGTCCGGTAGTCTTGGGGCAGGAGACCCTGCACTTTTATTCTCCGCAGGCTGAAGCCCCATTGGGTGAATAGCCATCTCAGACGGCAGTAGAGTCGGCCGCGTTCGGTCTGGGATTTGTCCAGCGCCTCCTTGAGTTCCTCTTTGACCTGCTCATGGTTTTTGGTGCTATCCTGTTTGAGTTGTGCCAGGGTCTCGTCGATATAGGTGTTTACTCTGGCCTTGAGTTCTTGATCACCTTGCATGACAAACTGCACTGCGTCCCTGAGCAGGACGATCGGATCGATGAGTTCATCCTGTTTGATGTAGTCGGGAATGATCCGATTGTCCTGCAACTGCTTCCAGCTCATGGTTTGCAGCAGTCGACGTGCACAGACCTCCTGCTGTTTCAGTGCGCCTTTGGCGCGTCCTATCTCCGCGTCCAATTCTCTGATCCGCGCCTGGGAATCGGTGCCGTCATGGGCAAAACTGTATATGTTGATTAGCAGGTCCCGCATGTTGGGTCGGGAGTTGGTGTGGGTGACATAGTTGATGGCCGCGCTCTGTTTTTCGTAGAGGGTCAGCATGATGCGTTCGTTGATGGAGGCAAGGGTGCGTTCATAGAGACGGCCGAACCCCAGGGCGCGCCCCTGGGCGGTCTCGAAGATCGTGGTGGTCAGCATCGCCCGGTAGCCCACCGC
Organism: Pseudomonadota bacterium; assembly: GCA_039714955.1. Lineage (GTDB taxonomy): Bacteria > Pseudomonadota > Gammaproteobacteria > Chromatiales > Chromatiaceae > JASJBU01. The sequence goes on from JBDLIF010000120.1 coordinate 4,837, forward strand.
CACACCGAGGGCGGCGAGGACGTTGTCCCAGCGGATGACCTCCGTCTCGGCGATGACGATCAGGGTTGTCGCGGCGCATACGACATTGAATAGGATCAAGGCCAGGATCGGTTTGCAGAAGTAGATTCCGCGTGACCTGATGGTCTGCCGGCGCCGGATATCCGCCAAGGTCAGCCAGATCGCGACAATGATCACGATCCCCAGATTGAACCAGATGGCAAGACCATAGCGTTGCTGTCGAATCTCGATCCAGTCCCCCAGTTTCCAGAGTTCCCGCAGGGAGTGGCCTGGCACAGCGATCTGTTCCTCCGCCTCGGCCGACAGCTTGAGGACCAGGGGTGGTGAGAGGTTCTTCCCGTCACTGAACTCCATGCTGGTCTTGAACATTCTGTCGCTCTGGGGCGGTCCCAGCATGCGGGTGAAGAGTCTCTTCTTGAAGGACTCCGCCCAGGCACCACGCGCCGGCTTGCGTGGAATCTGTTCGGCGGTCCGCAACACCAGCAGGGTGGTGTCGTGGGCCAGGCCTCTGACCTCATCCCAGATCTCCGGGGATTCGCCCTCTGGCGGTTTGCTGTTGGGTCCCACCAGGGAGACGAAATGGGTATCAGCAAGTTTGAGGGCGCGGGTATCGTTGATGCTGAAGAGCAGGGGGCGATAGTCGAACCAGCCGCTGTTGAGCGCCTCGAACTCGCGTTTGACGAACTTCAACTCATGGCGCCGCCCGAACACACCGACGGCCCCGGGGCGTTGCTCGAGAATCTTCCGCACCTTTCCGCGCAGATCCAGCTCGTCCGCATAGGGCAGGGCAAGATAGTCCTCCTCGGCCTGGAGAAACTGAGACTTGAAGGCTTCGGCGGCCCGTTTGCCGAACTCATTGTCGCGGTACAGCACGCCAGTCGCCTGATAACCGGCATGACTCAGATAGTCGGAGATGGCTCGGGAGCGCGCCTCGATATCCACATTGGTGCGGAAACGCCAATCCCCTTCCGTATTTCCCTCCTGTGCGGTCACCAGCGGTGAAACCACGGGGAGCGAGGCCTTCTCTTCGTACTCGGCGCGCTGCGCCATCTCGACGAAGATCCCGCTATCGGATGGGCCCAATATCAAATGAATGGATTTTTTGTCCTTGTCGTCGAAAATCGAAAAGATCGAGTCGATGCCGGCATTTTCGTCAAGATAGGGATACTTCTCCACCTCGACCTGGAACTTCCCATTGTCACTCGAGTATCTCTCGACGGCACGAGTGACACCGCTCAGGATCCGATTGCCCGTATCACCCACGCGGTATACGACACCAATTCGAAATACCGGTTTACCGGCATCCGCCGCAGCACAGGCAACAGGTAGAATCAGTCCGCTCAGCAGGCTCCAGCAGATGAGATGGATCAGAGGGCGTTTGATGTTCATTGTCTGGTGCTCCTTGCCTCATTATCTACTGTTCCGGGGTTTCAGCCGGCACATCCCGCCGGTTCCCTGACAGTTTCGTTACACTATGCGTAATTGGTTATTTTATCAGTAAGCATAGAAAACCAATGGAAGGTTTTCCAGGCGGCAGGGGACAGAACACGATTAACTCATCGCGAATAACTAATCGTATCCCAGATATTTTTCGCTGGACGTGGTTAACCTGGCGCTTACGAAAAATGTATTATTGCAAGGCTTGACCCTAATGCCTCGTATTTACTATTTTCAGTTTCTTCAGTTCAATGAGAGAGAAGTCGAATATAACTAACCAGCGCCTCGACATCACTCTGACTGAGGATGCCACGCCAAGCTGGCATAAACCTCCCTTTACCATCAAGAATACTCTTAACAAGATCATTATTGTTGAGGCGGCTGGTCTCATTTTTATTGGTGTGATCCATCGGCATAATTCCCATGAGTTTCGTCATAATTCCATCGCCATCACCTTCCACGCCGTGACAGACCTGGCAATACTCCTGATAGAGCTGTAGACCGACCTTAGGATCCCCCATCAGGTCATGCTTGGTGTTTCCTAGAAATCGGAGATATGCAATCAATGACATGAGCTGAGATTCGCTGAAGATATCTTTCCATTCAGGCATGGCATCACTAAGCAGATTGTGTCGGTCACGGCCCGTTATGGTCTGTCGACCTTTACCAGTGATTATTTTCATGAGGATGGTGTCACTTCTAGACCGTACAGTGGTGGTCAGATTTGCCGGAGTGATTTTCATTGCCTTTGCGAGAGGTCCATCTCCCTTGCCTCTTATTCCATGACATAATTGGCAGTGAGAAACATACAGGCCTCTTCCCTCATAGGCCGGCGGAGGAGTAGCTGATACTGCAAGTGGGCTCACTGCAAGGATGGTAAGCAGTATCACGGTATAAATTAAAAATTTCACTATCTTCCTCCTAATTGAATATTGTAGTTATAAGTAACTGAAGTTTCCCGTTTTCCCTATGCCACCATGCGTAACAAAGCGCCGATAAATGATTTTTGCGTAGGTTTGCCAAGATTAGGGCAAAGGGTAGAAAA
>JBDLIF010000121.1:0-7333 GCA_039714955.1 Pseudomonadota bacterium
GGCTGGATATCCGTCTGCAAAGGGTCAGGGGTAATGACTAAACTGCCAATCAGAGAATCGTGTTAGAGTCCCGTCTATGATTTTGGGTGGCAAACATTACCATCAGACTGACGCTGCTATCTCCTTGACCGGAGCGGAAAAGGCGGGTGATGGGTGGAATCTGAGAAGGCTGGTGAATCCTAGTTACTGGCCCAGCCTGCGCATTCTGTTTGCCGGCCACCTGCTGCTGCCGATCGGTCTGTTGGGATTGGCTATTCTCTGTGGTCTGGTCTGTGTGACCCTGCTACTGTTTAGCCCACCGGAATCCCTCTACACACTGCTTACCCTACTGATATCGGTGCTCCTGGCCGGCATCTCATTTCTGGTGTTGCTGGTAAGACTCCAGAGTCAGTTGTTGCGGCCCCTCGCTACCTTGGAAAAGACCGTAACCCAGGTTTGTCAGGGCGAGCCGGTGGTCAGCCATGCGCCGATGCAAAGTGGGGTTTTGAGCGGTATGGCACGGGACATCGACAGCCTGAGTGAAGAGTTGACCGATATCTATGAGGACATGGAGGTACGCGTCGCCCGGCAGTCTTCCCGTTTGGCCCAGAAGACCACCGCTCTGCGGGTGCTCTATGATGTGTCGGCCGGCATAAATCGCTCGGAGAATCTGGATGAGTTGTTGCTTGAGTATCTACGCGTATTCAAGCGCATGGTAAGTGGCCGCTCCGCTACGGTGCACCTAGTGCTGGCGGACGATCGTGTCCGTTTGGTGGGGAGCATCGATCAGGACGATCTGCTCTGCCGTGAAGAGCAGATGCGTCCGATCAAACTCTGTCAATGCGGCATCGCGTTGTCCCCAGGCGATATCCTCTGCGAGCACGATCCCAAGGAGTGTAGTGTTCGTAACGGCCGCAGGATGTATGGCAGCGATGAGATCGAAAGGGTCTCAGTGCCGCTCTGGTACCATGGGGATGTGCTGGGCTTCTATCATCTCTATGTGGACAAGCCCGGTATCTACGAGGGTCCGGAGGATGTCTTGGTTATCCTCAACACCATTGGTGGTCATCTGGGTATGGCGGTGGCCAAACAGCGCTCCGACGCGGAGGCCCGCCGGCTCTCCATCGTAGAAGAGCGGACCTCGCTGGCCCATGAGTTGCACGACTCCCTGGCCCAAACCCTGGCCAGCCTGCGATTTCAGGTGCGCATGTTGGAGGAGACGCTGCAGAAGCAGCCGGCGCATAGTGAGGCGCAACAGGGGGCCAGGAGAATCCACAGTGGTCTCGACGAGGCTCACGATGAGTTGCGGGAGCTGATCAACAGCTTTCGCGCACCCATGGATCAGTGCGGTCTTGTCCCTGCCCTGGAAAAACTGGTAGAGCGATTCAAGCAGGAGACCGGTATCTCCACCTTCTTTCAGTCGGATTGCCGCAAGGTGGATATGGACAGCACTCGGGAGTTGCAGACCCTGCGTATCGTGCAGGAGTCCCTGGTGAATATTCGTAAGCATGCCCAGGCCCATACCGTGCGGGTCTTGTTGCGGTGCAGGGCAAGTGGGAACTATCTGCTGCTGGTGGAAGATGATGGGATAGGTTTCGAAGGGGCCACACCCAAGGGCAACCCGGGGGAACACATCGGACTCTCCATTATGCAGGAACGGGCACGACGCCTGGGTGGGGAGTTGAATATCGAGAGCGAACCGGGTGAGGGCACCCGGGTGGAGCTGATCATAGACGGGAAGAAAAGAGCGAGATGAGTAAACAGATGCGGGTAATGTTGATCGATGATCATGCCCTGTTCCGGATCGGGTTGCTGGAGCTGCTGGAACGCCGTGGGATAGAGGTGATAGCGGTGGGGAACTGTCTGCAGGGTATAGAACTGGTGGCGGATGAGCAGCCGGATGTGGTCCTGTTGGATATGCGTATGCCGGACATGACCGGTATAGAGGTGCTGATCCAACTGCGCAAGGCCCAGAATAAGATGCCGATCAGTATGTTGACCACCAGCCGGGAAGAGAAGGATGTGATCGATGCCCTGCAGAATGGTGCCCAGGGCTATCTGTTGAAGGATATGGAACCGGACGAGCTGATCGATGCTTTGCGGGAGATTGTGCAGGGCAACACCGTGGTGGCCAAGGAGTTGACCGGTATCCTGGCCAAGGCGGTACAGGGTGATATGTACTCGAGTGACCCCCAGACCTCTTCTCTGGATGATCTTACCCCGCGAGAGCGTGAGATCCTCTGCCACTTGGCCGATGGCCAGAGCAACAAGGTGATTGCCCGGAATCTTGGAATCTCTGACGGAACCGTCAAGCTGCATGTCAAGGCGATCCTGCGCAAGCTCGATGTCCATTCCCGGGTGGAGGCGGCGGTTATCGCGGTCGAGCAGAATCTCTGCGCGCGAGGTTAATTCTCAATGCGTCGATGCATTAAAGCGCCATAGAATGCGGGTCTGTGTTGATCTCACATGGGTGAGAGTTCGCCCTGAAGCAGGAATTAAGCAGTTATGAGAAAGTTTCTCGATCTGATCAGCGATTGTCTTGGTGATGTGGCGGAGATCATGCCCTGGGACCTGGAGGAGCGTCTGCAGGCCAATCCGGATCTGCTCATCGTGGATGTGCGGGAGCCCTATGAGTATGACGCCATGCACATCGAGGGTTCGCTCTGTGCCCCCCGGGGGATTCTGGAATCGGCCTGTGAATGGGACTATGAGGAGACCATCCCGGAACTGGTCAAGGCGCGTGAGCGGGAGATTGTGGTGGTCTGCCGTTCCGGTTACCGCAGCGTACTGTCGGCCTTCTCCATGAAAATGCTCGGTTTCCAGAATGTGGTCTCACTCCAAACCGGTCTGCGCGGCTGGACCGACTTCGAGCAGCCGCTGGTGGACCAGGAGGGCAACCCGGTGGATGTCGACGATGCGGAGGAGTACTTCATCCCTAATCTGCGGGAGGATCAGCTGAGCCCGAAGTAGCCGCGGTCAGAAATCAGCCGGCGAGGTTGCCCCCTGCTCGGAGTGCTCTGGGGCCTTGTACCAGGAGAGCTTCTCCTGCAGTTCCACTACCCGGCCGACGATGATCAGGGTCGGTGGTTTGGGTTGTTCTCTCTCCACGATCTGCTGGATGTCGCCCAGGGTGCCGGTGAATACCCGCTGCATGTGAGTAGTGCCCTGCTGCACCAGGGCAATCGGCATATCGGAGGCTACGCCATGGGCCTGGAGCTCCCCGCAGATGACCGGCAGCCCGACCAGTCCCATGTAGAAGACGATGGTCTGGCTCGGCTGGGCCAGCATCTCCCAGTTGAGATTCATGCTGCCATCCTTGAGATGGCCGGTGACGAAGGTCACCGACTGGGCATAGTCCCGATGCGTCAGGGGAATACCCGCGTAGGAGGCACAGCCCGCCGCGGCGGTGATGCCTGGGATCACCTGAAAGGGCACGCCCTCCGCCGCCAGGGTATCGATCTCCTCGCCACCGCGGCCGAAGATGAAGGGGTCGCCACCCTTGAGGCGCACCACCCGCTTGCCGGCCTTGGCCAGCCGGGCCAGCAGTCTGTTGATCTCCTCCTGGCGCATGGTGTGTTTGTCCCGCTCCTTGCCCACATAGATGTGTTCCGCATCGTTACGGGTCATCTCCAGGATCGGTTTGGCCACCAGCCTGTCATACACCACCACATCGGCCTGCTGCATGAGGCGCAGGGCGCGGAAGGTGAGCAGATCGGGATCACCCGGACCGGCGCCCACCAGATAGACCTCGCCTGTCTTTTCCTGTGACTTGGCATTGGTGAGCGCCTTTTCCATCAATTTCTCCGCCTCTTCCCCGTGGCCTGAAAAGATCCGTTCCGCCACACCGCCTTCGAGAACACGATCCCAGAAGAGCCGGCGATCGGTGGGGTTGGCGAAGGTCTCCTTGACCCGCTGGCGGAAATGGCTGCAGAGTTTGGCCAGCCGGCCATAACCGGCGGGGATCATCGATTCCATCCTGGCGCGGATCAGACGCGCCAGGACCGGTGAGGCGCCACCGGTCGAGATCGCGGCGACCACCGGGGAGCGGTCGATGACCGAGGGCAGGATAAAGCTGCAGAGCTCCGGCTGATCAGCCACATTAACGGGTATCCGGAGGTTGTTGGCCTGCTCAGCGACCCGCCTGTTGGTCTCGCTGTCGTTGGTTGCCGCTATGGCCAGATGGATGTCCGTGAGATCCTCCTCGGCAAAGGTTCTGTCGAGGTGGGTGAGCTGCCCGGCATCGCGCCAACCGGTCAGACTGTCGGTCAGACTGGGTGCGACCAGAATGACATCGGCGCCGGACTTGAGCAGGGAAGCGGTCTTCCGCTCGGCTACCGCACCGCCACCGACAACCAGGCAAGGCTTGCTTTTAATGTCTAAAAATATTGGAAAATAATCCATAATATCAATAAGAAAACATGTAAATGTCTATTGAGTTAGAGGCCTTTTACTGGGCTCGGATAGGCAGCAAACAGGCAACTAGGCAGAGAGACGTCCGGCCAATCTTACTTGAAATATCGAAAAATATTAATATACTAATGCGATTGGTTATTAACAACGAGGTAAACCTTGTGGTACGAGAAATCGATTCATCCGATTTGCAGGCACGCATCTCCCGGGGTGAGGACTTTATCCTGCTGGATATTCGCAGTGCCGGTGAACTGGCTCGGGGCATGTTACCCGATGCCGAGCATCTACCCATGCACCTGATTCCGGTAAGGATTAATGACTTGCCAAAAGACAAGGATGTGGTCCTCTATTGCCACAGTGGGGCTCGCTCCTACCATGCCTGTGCCTATCTGGCGCAGCAGGGCTTCACCAACGCAATTAACCTGCAAGGTGGCATTCTTGGCTGGGCCAGGTCAGGGCACCAGCTCGCCGTCAGGAAGGCAAGTTAAGCTATGCATGACTGAAAACCTAGGTATTCCCCGCGGTCTTATGCGAGTTTTTACTTGCGTTTCGGTCCCGCTTCGCATATAAATTCATACCCTGATTTTTTCTCACATTCTAATACACCGATATTCTGGAGATCGCACCCATGGCTGATTTTGATCAAGAGCTGGACGCAAGTGGACTGAACTGCCCGCTGCCAATTTTGCGCGCTAAAAAGACCCTGAACGGCATGGAGACCGGTCAGGTCTTGCACATCATCGCTACCGATCCCGGCTCCGTGAAGGATTTCGAGGCCTTCGCCAATCAGACGGGTAATGAACTCATGGAGTCCAAGGAAGTCGGCGGTAAATTCGAATTCCTGATCAAGAAGGCCTGATGACTTCTGATCCAACTTGTTAGGAGAGACAGATGGACGAGAAAAAGTTAGCCATCATCGCGACAAAAGGTTCTCTGGACTGGGCCTATCCGCCCTTTATCCTGGCCTCCACAGCGGCGGCCCTGGGCTATGAGACAGAGATCTTCTTCACCTTCTATGGTCTTCAGCTGCTGAAGAAGAACCTGAGCCTGGAGGTCACCCCACTGGGTAATCCTGGTATGCCGATGCCGATGGGCATGGATAAATGGTTTCCCGTGATGGGTCTGGCACTGCCCGGCATGCAGAGCATGATGACCAGCATGATGAAGAAGAAGATGGCCTCCAAAGGCGTGGCCAGTCTGGATGAGCTGCGTGAGCTCTGCCAGGAGGCTGAAGTCAAACTGATTGCCTGCCAGATGACCGTGGACCTGTTTGAAATGGATACCGCTGAGTTTATCGATGGTATTGAGTATGCCGGTGCGGCTCGTTTCTTCGAGTTTGCCGGTGAAAGCGATATCTGCCTTTACATCTAACCCGTTGTAAAATGCAGTCCAAGGCGTCGCCCCAAAAGGGCAGCGCCTTTTTTATTGAGCCGCTATTTTTCTTTTAGATGATAGCGGTTTTTTTCTGTTCAGTATGTCCACGGTATATGAGGACATTGAAGTAATGGTTGATGTGGTTGATAGAGGACGGCTATGACGTGGCCTGAAGAGTAAGGCAGATTGAGTTCCAACTATCACAGGAAAGTCTCGCATACAGTTAGCCCTTAAATATTTATGTGGCCATCGATAGCTGGTTGTGACTTATTACGGTCCTTCCATTAATGAACCCACGACATTGCCATGATTCCAGTCTCCCTTGGCTTGATTAACTCCTTTTTACCCGATTTCAACGAGTTTTTCACCTCTTTGGTCAAGGGACACCCTTGACCCCCTACGGCCTGCCTGCAGATTACCTCAAGTTCTGGATTATTCAGTTGACTTGCTGTCGTCAACCTCCTTCAAAGCGCTTTGGTTCCAGCTGTGCAATCACACGAAGTTGCCCCTGGTGACATTGTGGACAGGGATAACCTTCGAACGAGTCAATCGTAGCGTCATTTATCTCAGCAGACGATATAGCCGGTCGTGTTGTAATGGCTGCACGGACTTGCTCCAGGCGCTGAACGCGACAGCGATTGGCCAGAAAGCCGTAATGGCGGATGCGCGTAAAACCTTTAGGCAAGACATGCAGCAGGAAACGCCGGATCAGCTCTTCATGACTGAGTTGCATGATCTTTGGTTTTCCGCCCATTCGATAGTCCTTGTAACGTAGGGCGACCTGATTCCCTTCGAGAGGTAGCAATCGGCCATCTGTCAGGGCGATGCGATGGCTATAGCGTCCCAGATAGTCCACCACCGTCACGGTCCGGGTCAGACAGGGTTTACTGTAGACCACCCATTCACTGGACATCAGGGTATCCAACATTGCCTGGTATTGCCGGGGGGTATCGAGACCTTTACATTCTTCCCGCCCCAGGGCTTGGCGCAACCGACTCACGAAGCCTCCTCGGAAGTGGCGGGACAGGGCACGCACCGGAAACAGATAGTTGCTCTTGGCTGAGTGCCAATCACCCGCTGCTGACAAAGCGCCAACGGGCACCAGACAGTGCAGGTGCACATGTCGGCTCAGATTCTGCCCCCAGGTATGCAACACTGCGGTCATACCCAGTTGACCATCCAGACGTTTGGGGTCTGCTGCGAAGGCCGAGAGCGTGGCCCAAACGGTCTCGAACAGCAACCGGTAGCACAGACGGGGTGCCCACTCGATCCAGGGATTGAGGTCATGCGGCAGGGTGAACACCAGGTGATGATAGGTCACCGGCAGCACATTGTCCCGCTGTCGCGTACACCAAGCTTCCGAGGCTTGGCGTTGGCAACGGGGACAGTGTCGATCGCGACAGGCATGATACAGCGTAGACGAAGCGTGGCAGTGATCGCATTGCATCTGCAACCCGCCCAAGGCCGATGTGCGGCAGCCCAGGATATGGGCACAGACCTGCCATTGTCGGGGACTAAGTCGATGGGTTTCCGCATACCCTGTCAGCGCCTCTCTCAGTACCGATTGCAA
>JBDLIF010000122.1:0-7332 GCA_039714955.1 Pseudomonadota bacterium
TGTGGACTTCATCATACTTTTTATCATCATCATAAGCTTGTTTAATGCCCAGTCCGAGCAGTGGCACTATCATTAGGATAGCAGACAAAGAAATCAGACATCCAGCCATGTCAGCACCAGCGCCGGAGGCGAATGCTCCTCCACCGCCATCCGGGCACTGATCAAAAAGTTTATTGCCGCTGAAAAGCCCAACAAGCCCCTCAGCGATAACAAAATTGCCACCATTCTCTCCGAGCAGGGCATAGAGGTTGCCCGCCGGACGGTGGCCAAGTACCGCGAGTCGATGAGCATTCCGCCATCGAACGAGCGCAAACGCCTGATTTAACTGTCTGCCAGCAGACAGCTACATCAGGCAGGGTGATGAGATAACTCATCTAAGAAAGGAGATAACTATGCAAATCAGCGTGACCGGCCATCATGTCGATATTACCAACGCCCTGAAAAACTATGTCGATAACAAATTTGAACGCCTCGAACGCCATTTCGAACACGTCACCAATGTGCATGTGGTTCTAAGCGTTGAAAAACTGCGTCAAAAGGCGGAAGCCACCATGCATGTGAATGGCGCCAAGGTCTTCGCCGACTCGGTACAAGAAGATATGTACGCCGCCATCGATGGCTTGACCGACAAACTGGACAGGCAGGTCATCAAGCACAAGGAAAAGATGCAGAACCGCCGAGGTGGCAATGGTGCCAAATACGTCGATATCGAATAACAACAAACAAACTGACGAGGTCTACATGTTTCCCGACGGATTCATTGTTGAGAAACGCATCGGCTGCAATGTAGCGGCAGCCAGCAAGAAACGCGTGCTGGAACAGCTGGGCCAACGCCTGGCCGAGACTGTTCCAGCCCTCACCCAGGATAGCGTCTTCGATGCCCTGCTGGAGCGTGAACGGCTTGGCAGCACCGGGCTGGGCAAAGGTATTGCCCTGCCCCATGCCCGCATGCCCCAGGTGGCCAAAGCGGTAGCCGCCTTCATCAAATTGCCTGCGGGAGTCGATTTTGATGCGAGCGACGGTGAGCCGGTGGATCTCGCATTTGCCATGCTGGTGCCGAATGAGACAACCGAGGAACACCTGCAGCTGCTGGCCCAACTGGCAAAGATGTTCAGCAATACCAACTTCTGTAGCGACCTGCGAAAGGCCGATTCATCCGCCCAACTGTTACAGCTTATCCGGCAGCGAGATGCTGCGATTAAATAATGCCTCCCCCCACTAGGATCAAGGATCTTTTTGCGCTGCTCGGTAAGGAACTTGAGCTGAAGTGGGATGGCAACGGCGGTGACCGGCCCATCATCCGGGATACCGACGAAGGCCCCAAAGAACCACCGGTTGGACCTTTCAACATGATCCGCCCCAACCGTATCCAGATCATCGGACCACCGGAGCAGGCACATCTGCAGTCCCTCGGCGCGGCGAACTACCGGGATTGTCTCTCGCGACTTTTCAGCACCCAGCCCGCCGCCATCATCTTTACCGATAATCTGGCCCCCTATCCGGAATGCGCCAGTCTGGCCGTAAAAACCAATACGGCATTCCTGCAGACACCGCAACCGGACTACTGGGTCATCAACTATCTACTGGCCTATTTCAGCCTACCCAAAAGCGAGAGCACGCTGATCCATGGTGTATTCATGGAGGTCCTTGGCAAGGGCGTGCTGATCAGTGGCGACCCAGGCGTCGGCAAGAGTGAACTGGCCCTCGCCCTGGTCTCTTTGGGTCATCGTCTGGTGGCGGATGACTCAACGGAATTCACCCGTACTGAACGCAATACCATCACGGGCCGCTGTCCGCGGGTATTACAGGACTTTCTCGAAGTCCGGGGGTTGGGCCTTCTCAATATCCGCGCCATGTTCGGCAACAGCGCCATCAAACCCAAAAAGGTCCTCCACCTGATCATCGATTTACAAAGTCTGGACGATAAGGCCCTGGCGGAAATGGACCGACTGAACGGCAGTCACTCCAAACGCACCATCCTTGGTATCGAGATTCCCATGACCACACTGCCCATCGCCCCGGGCCGTAACATGGCGATCCAGGTCGAAACCGCGATCAGGCAACATCTGTTACTGCTTGATGGATATAATGCAGCGGAAGACTTCAGCAAACGGCAACAGGAATTTATTGACCGCCAATCGAACTGAATAGCCGATTACCCAATGATATCATTAGGATTTGGTAACAATCTCTGATAGTGAGTATCCCCGTCATATCTGGATTAATCTACGTTTTCGCGATACAACTCTAACAAACAGTCCATCGCACCATGGAAACCAAGTTACTGATAATTACCGGGCTCTCCGGATCCGGTAAGACCATCGCCCTCCACACCCTGGAAGATCTGGGCTACTACTGCATGGACAACCTTCCAGTCTCTCTGCTGGAGGCCTTTGCGAAAAACCTGCTCGATAAACCCGAGGCAACCTTTGCGAGAACCGCCATCGGCATCGACGTCCGCAGCCAGCCCGACCAGCTCTCTAAACTGCCACATATGGTCTCCACCCTGCGTGAGCAGGCTATTCAATGTGAGGTCATCTTTCTGGAGGCGCAGCCGGACACCCTGATCAAACGTTTCAGTGAAACCCGCCGCAGGCACCCACTCTCCAGTGACAAGCGCTCACTCGGCGAAGCCATCAGACAGGAACGCCTCCTGCTGGAACCACTGATCAGCAACGCCGACCTGTGCATCGATACCACGCACACCACGCTGCATGAGTTGCGCGACCTGATTCAGGGTCGGATGGTGGGTGATAAGCGCCAGGTCTCACTGCTTTTCCAATCCTTCGGTTTCAAACATGGCGTCCCCAGGGATGTGGATTTTGTCTTTGATGTACGCTGCCTGCCCAATCCCCACTGGGAGACCGAGCTACGACCTCTCACCGGCCTGGACCCCAAGGTAGGAGCATTCCTGAAAAGCTTCAGCGAGACTGAACTCATGCTGAATGACCTGACCCAGTTCCTGGAAAGCTGGATTCCCCGTTTCGAAGTGGACGGCCGCAGCTATCTGACGATTGCGGTTGGTTGCACCGGCGGTCAGCATCGCTCAGTTTTTGTCACCGACAGCTTATTCAACTACTTTCAATCTCAGGGCCATAACGTTCTGAGCCGTCATCGGGAACTACCATGAGTATCGGACTCCTTATCATTTCACACCAAAAGATCGGCGACGCACTGCTCCAGACCGCCACCCATATGCTGGATATCTGCCCACTGAACACCCTCACCCTGGAGGTCAGCCATAGCAGCAATCCCGATGAAATACGCACACAGGCCCGGGAGCTGGTAGAACAGCTGGACCAGGGTGACGGTGTATTGGTGTTGACGGACATGTATGGCTCCACCCCCAGCAACATTGCCGCAACCCTGTTGGAAAAGGGGCGGGTCCATGTGGTCGCCGGCATCAACCTACCAATGCTGGTCAGAGTGCTAAACTATGCAGATCTGGACCTCTGTGAGCTCACCACCAAGGCGGTTACGGGGGGCCACGACGGTATCGTACAATGTATCCCGGGATCAGCAGGATGAGATGAACAACCCCATGATCAATAGACAGATTACTATCGTCAACAGGCTGGGGCTCCACGCACGTGCCGCGGCAAAACTGGTGAGTTGCGCCAGTGGCTTTCAGAGTGCTGTACACCTTGGGCTTAATGGTCAAAGAGTCAATGGCAAGAGCATCATGGGGGTGATGATGCTGGCCGCCAGCCAGGGCAGCACCCTCGAAGTGGAAATATCCGGAGAAGATGAAACCGAAGCGCTAATGGCCCTGGAAGGCCTGATCAACGACCGCTTCGGGGAGGACCAGTGACCCTTAGCTGTCACGGTATCGGTATCAATGCTTCACGTGAAGTCGCCATCGGTGACGCCTACCTGCTCCAACTGAACACCCCTGAGATCAGTAAACGTGAGATTTCCGTGGACCAGGTCGAAAAGGAGATCTCCCGTTATCTCTATGCCCTCGCCATCGCGCGGGAAAAACTCAATAGCGTACGCCTGCAGATCCCTGGAGACACCGCCAAGGACATCCGTGCCTTCATCGATACCCATCTGCTGATGCTGGAGGACAGCGCCGTCAGCCAGGCCCCCATTCAGCTCATCAGTCGACACCACTACTCCGCCGAATGGGCCCTGCAGGTCAGACGGGATGAACTGGTCAGAATCTTCGATGAGATGGAAGACCCTTATCTCAGAACCCGCAAGGATGATGTGGAGCATGTGGTCGGCCAGGTACAACTGGCCCTTGCCGGTGGCCAGGTGGTACAGACGGACAATCTGAAGAACCGCATTGTGGTGGCCAGTGACCTGACTCCGGCGGACACTATTCTGATGAAACATCAGGGGATCGCCGCTTTTGTCACGGAATTTGGTGGCCCCCTCTCCCATACGGCCATACTGGCCCGCAGCCTGGGTATCCCCGCCGTGGTGGGCGTCCACCAGGCCACCCAGCTATTGCAACAGGGCGAGAACCTGATAGTGGATGGCATACAGGGAGTGGTGCTGGCGCGACCCACACCCGATATGTTGCACCATTACCAGGAACGGATCCATGCCAGGGAAAGGCGGGATATAGAGCTGCGGCGACATATCGACCTGCCCTCCTTTACCCATGACGGTGAACGCATCTCCCTGTTTGCCAACATCGAACTGCCAGAAGATATCGCTGCAACCCTCGATAACCGGGCTGATGGGGTGGGTCTTTTCCGCACCGAGTTCCTCTACATGAATCGTCAGGCCCCTCCCACGGAAGAGGAGCAACTGGAGGCCTACCTGGCTGCCGTGGAGGGGCTGAAGGGCATCCCCGTCACCATCCGCACCCTGGATCTGGGCGCCGACAAAACCACCAGCGTGCACGGCTGTCTACCGACAATCAACCCAGCCCTGGGACTGCGGGCAATCCGCCTCTGCCTGAAGGAGCCACAACTCTTTGTCACTCAACTGCGGGCCATACTGCGGGCCTCCGCCAAGGGACCGGTTCGCTTGATGATCCCCATGCTCTCCTCCCTGCAGGAACTCAGGGATACCCTGCAACTGATAGAGCAGACCAAACAGGCGTTACACCGGGAGGGGCTAGAGTTCGATCCTCAGATCCCGGTGGGAGGCATGATCGAGGTCCCCGCGGCCGCTATCACCGCGGCCTCATTCGCCCGCCAGCTCGACTTTCTCTCCATCGGCACCAACGATCTGATCCAATACACCCTGGCGGTGGATCGCATGGACGAGGAGGTCAACTTTCTCTTCGATCCCTTGCATCCGGCGGTATTACAACTGATCAGCACCACCATCGGTGCCGCCATGGAGGCCAATATCCCGGTAGGAATGTGTGGCGAGATGGCGGGCGACACCCGCTTCACCCAACTGCTGCTGGGCATGGGCCTGAGAGAACTGAGCATGCAGCCATCCGCCCTGCTGGAAACCCGCGAAATCATCCGCCACAGCAATCTCAAGGACTTGGGTCAACGCACCCGGGAGTTCTTCGCAAAGCTACATGAGGATGATGTTAGCTCCCTGTATCAACGTCTCTTCAATCCAGACACATGAACGCAAGGCAAAACCGGATAAGCGCATTGTCCAAGATTACCGCGGTATCACCTGGCCACTTTTAGCTAACTACAACTCATGCACCTGCACCTGTGACTCAGCAGGTAATCGCCTTGCTTGTTCAACAACCTGTGAGTGATGGGTAAATAGGATAACCTGGGTATTTTCGGCCAACTCAGCGAGCGCACTCAAAGCGGCTTCTGAACGTTTATCATCAAAATCCACCAGCACGTCATCGACGATGAAAGGCATGGATTCCGCGCTTTCCATATATTTTTCAAGCGAGGCCAGGCGCAACGCCAGATAGAGCTGATCCCGGGTCCCGGAACTCATGCCTGCCACATGCACGCGCCCCCCATCCGGGCGAATGCCTGCAAGGACAGGTTCGTCCTTCTCAGTGAAGTCGGTCATGAGCCCCTCAAATGAGCCAAGTGTCAGCCTGGCAAACTGTTCACTGGCACGTTTGAGCAACGGCCCCTGGTTCTCTTTGCGGTAACGCTCGATCTGATCTCGCAAGACCCGGCCGGCAAGCTTTACCCGGACGTAACGTTCGGCATCCGAGTGGATTCCGGCCAGTATGGCTTGGGCCTGATCAGCGAACGCAGCCGCCTGGTCGCTGCCGTCCATGAGTTCCAGCTCCTTTTCCTGACGTCCCTTGGTCTCTGCAAGTTCAGTACGCCTTGGCTCGAGTTCATCCTCGATCTTGTTGCTCAATTCTTTGATCCGGCCGGGTAGCATGTCCGGATCAACATCCTCTGTTTCTACCCCCAACTCTGTAACGGTTGCGCCTTCGCCGGTCTCCAGGATCTCTTGCTCAATCGAATCTATCGAGACTTTGACCTCAAGATACAGAGCTGACCTGCGTTCGGCCTCTTCCAGCTCAGCATGGTTGCCAGATTTGGCTTCAACACTGAGTGAATCCAGCCGACCGGCCATGCTTCGGATCGTTGCCTTGGAATCCTGGATTTCCTGCTGTGTCTGGACAAGCTGCTCTTCGATCTGCTGACGCTCCGCCTGTCTTGATCGGTTTTCCGATAACAGTGAATTAAGGCGCATGACGGCATCATCAACAGGCAAATCGGCCAGTTCCGGTGCAATGTTTGCGGCCATTCCCGCCACCTGTAAACGCAAAGACTCGGCATCCTCATCGATGGCCTCGATGCGTATCCGCAGCTTTTCCGCCTCACCCTGCTTGGCAAACAGCTCCCTGACCTTTTCAATGAAATCCGCCATCTCGGCTGGCGAGCTCTCTTCTTGCAGGCCAAATCGCTCCAACAAGTCCCGCCACTCCGCCCTCCATGTCTCGAGTGCTGCTTCCGCCAATCGATGGTCGTCACGCAAAGACTCCAGATCAGCCTGCAGGGTTTTGATCTTCCTATCCAATCCCTCACGTTGTTGTTTGATTTCATCGAGCTGTTGCGCAAAGTCCTCGCATTCCAACAGGAGGGTTTCAAGTGCCTCGGATTTCGAGGCCACCTTTCCCAGCTCCACTAACTGTTGATTGAGCAGCTGGATCTGGGTTTTACGCGTCTGTTCCTGTTCACCCGCCTTCTGTCTGAGCAGATCCAACCGTCCAACACGCTCCCGCAGCTTCTCCAGGTCATCCAGCCAGACCCGCATCTCAGGTGGTGTACGTGGAAAAATCTGGCAAGCTGTCCACAACGACTGCCACTCGGCATCCAGCCGACGCTTCTCGCCCGACTGTTCTTCCAGCTGCCGGTCTATCTCCAGTATCTGCCGCTGCATTGCTTCCTGCTTGGCCTGCAGGCTTGCCACCTCATGCACCCGATC
>JBDLIF010000123.1:0-7331 GCA_039714955.1 Pseudomonadota bacterium
TGGGTTTGATGGAGGTGATAAACTGCTCCAGTCGATCACCAATATACTGAGCACCTATCTACCGGAAAATGCCCATCTGGCCCGTACAGGAGACGATGAGTTTGCCGTTCTGATGCCACAGAGTTCGATCG
The DNA here is from genome assembly GCA_039714955.1 of Pseudomonadota bacterium. Taxonomy (GTDB): domain Bacteria; phylum Pseudomonadota; class Gammaproteobacteria; order Chromatiales; family Chromatiaceae; genus JASJBU01. The sequence continues at coordinate 132 of JBDLIF010000123.1, forward strand.
ATCGGAGTTATCAAGTTGCGGAAACACACCGGCAGGCCATTGATGAATTCAGATACAGTTGGGATAACCAGTTGATACCTGTATCGGCAAGTGTGGGAATCGTAGCGGTCAATGATACAAGCATGACATCAGTGGATCTGCTGAAAGCGGCTTCATCTGCGTGCAGTATCGCCAAACAGGCAGGGAGAAATTGTACCCGAATCTATCGTTCGACAGATCAAGCATTCGTAGAACATAAACAGTTGATCAAGACCGTCGCTGGGATTGAGCATGCGCTGGAGAATAACCGCATCCAACTTATGGCTCAGCTCATCGAACCGCTACAGGATCAAGGGGAATCATCCCATTATGAGATTCTTCTCAGAGTGGTGGGCAAGGATGATGAGTTACAGAGCCCTTTCCAGTTTATTCAGGCAGCGGAGCAATACGATCTGATGAGAGCAGTTGACCGTTGGGTGGTCAATCATTTTTTTGCAGTGGTGCATGAGAAAATGGATCAAATTGAGGCTATCGGTGGTTTCTCGATCAACCTGTCAAGTCAGACGATTGCCGATAACGAATTCAAAGATTATTTAAAAGAGCAGATAGAGTCATCCCCAATCCCGAACGAGAAACTGGGCTTTGAAATCACTGAGACCGCAATGCTCAAGGACGCTCATGATGCGATAACCTTCATCGAAGAGATCAGAGAGATGGGCTGCGGATTCTATCTGGATGATTTTGGCTCCGGTTATGCCTCGTTCTCCTATCTTAAGGATCTTCCGGTAGACTATGTCAAGATAGATGGGATCTTCATCAAGGACCTGAGGACCGATCATGCGAGTAAGGCGATGGTAACTTCGGTAACCGATATCGCGCACTTCATGGGACGGAAAGTGGTTGCCGAGTTCGTGGAGGATGCTGAAACGGCAGAGGCCCTGAAGAAGATTGGTGTTGATTTTATTCAGGGCTACTATATTGGCAGGCCAAGCCCGTTGGAAGATCTGTTTTTTTCCAAGAGTGATACAGACGTTATTGACAAATCAGACAGAATACCACTTACTAACGATCTCCCGTCACCATCCTAATCTTCTTCCAGTGCAAACAATCCATCCGGCAGGCATTGGATAGCCGGCCTGAAGGATCAGCGAGTAGCGGGAATAAACTGGCTTACTGTAAACAACATTGCCGCTGCGACAACTACGCTGGGCCCGGCAGGGGTGTCCCACTGCCAGGAACCGGCCAGCCCGCCGATGACCGCTATTCCACCCATGACGGCGGCGATCAGGGCCATCTGTTCCGGCGTGTGGCTGAAACGACGGGCTGCTGCTGCTGGGATGATCATCATGGAGGTGATCAGCAACACGCCGACGATCTTCATGGAGACGGAGATGACAATGGCGATCAACAGCATGAAGATCAGCCGAGTTCGGCCTACCGGCACGCCTTCAACCTGGGCCAGCTCCTCATGGACGGTCATGGCCAGCAGAGGTTGCCAGATCAGCACCAGCGTCCCTATCGCGAGCAGCCCTCCACCCCAGACCCAAAGCAGATCGGTGGTGGTGACCGCGAGGATATCACCGAATAGATAGCCCATGAGATCGATCCGGATCGATTCTCGGAAAGAGATCACAACCAGTCCAAAGGAGAGGGCGCTGTGCGCCAGAATCCCCAGCAGGGTATCGACCGCCAGTTGTTTGCTGTTCTGTAGGGCGAGCAGTAGAAGCGACATACAGATGGCAATTGCAATCACCATCAGATTCAAACTGACGCCGAGGATAAAACCCAAGGCGACCCCGAGCAGAGCGGAGTGGGCGAGTGTGTCGCCAAAGTAGGCCATGCGGCGCCAGACCACGAAGACCCCCAAGGGGGCTGCGACCATGGCGACGCCGAAACCCGCCGCCAGGGCACGCAGCAGAAAATCATCCATGTTCTTTCTCCGGCATGGAGACGACGTCTCCATGGATGTTATGGGTGTGATTGTGGTGGTGGGTGTAGATTGCCAGTTTGGCGCTGGCGGGTGAGCCGAACAGCTCAAGATAGGCGGGATGCTGGCTGACCGTCTCCGGGTGGCCTGAGCAACAGACATGCTGGTTGATGCAGAGTACTCGATCGGTGGCCGCCATGACCAGGTGCAGATCGTGCGATATCATCAGTACGCTACAGTCATGGGCTTTGCGAATATTGGATATCACTGCGTAGAGTTCCGCCTGGCCGGTGACATCCACCCCCTGCACCGGTTCATCCAGGACCAGCAGTTCCGGATCTCGGAACAGGGCGCGGGCAAGCAGCACACGCTGCAGTTCGCCTCCCGACAAGGTTTGCATTTGGCTCTCAAGCAGATGGCTGATCTCCAGTTCGGCCACCACGCTGTTCAATTGCCTGGTTTTACCTTGCTGCGCCAGGTTGAGAAAACGTATTACTGTCAACGGGAGGTTGTTCGGCAGGACAAGCCGCTGTGGCATGTAGCCGATGCGCAAATCCTTCCGGCGCTTGACCTTTCCGGTATCCGGACGCAACAAACCGAGGATCACTCGGACCAGGGTGGTTTTTCCTGCCCCGTTGGGCCCAATCAGGGTGACGATCTCCCTGGGATAGACAGACAAATCGACCAGATTGAGAACCTGTCTTCCGTTCAGTTGGACACTGATGTCCTTGGCGTCGACGATGGCTGTCTGGGGTTGCCTCATCTCTTTCTGCTCTGCATGCACTCATCACAAAGGTTGCCGCTGGTCATGACTTCTCTTCCAGGCAAGCAACCAGTTGGTTGGTGAGGTTGCGCATCAGGCTGAAATAGGCCTCTGTACCCGCAGGTAGCGCTGCCCCGAGCGGGTCCAGGCTGCCAGTTCTAACCTCTGTTCCCTCCACAATGGTTTTGATCAGTTTTGGTTCAAACTGCGGCTCACTGAAGATGCAGCGGGCCTCCAGTTTTTTTAGTTTGGCACGAATCTCATGGATGCGTTTGGCGCCTGGCGCCCGATCCGGACTGAGAGTAATCGAGCCAATGACATTCAACTTATAATGGCGCTCGAAAAACTGATAGGCGTCATGAAAGACGATGAAGGGGACCCACTGTACCTTGGATAGGCGCTCAAGAAGTTCCTGGTCCAGCTTGTTTAGCTGTATTTTCAGATTCCGGGCATTTTGCTGGTACCGCGCTGCATTGTCAGGGTCAATTTCACTGAGTTTCTCTTTGATTATGCTTACAATCGTCCTGGCATTTGTCGGTGACAGCCAGATATGCGGATCGCTTTCATGTGGCTCATTCCGATTGGCTGTATGCGGTACTTCAGTAGTTTCTTGTTTCCGATGGTGATGAGGTTTTTCCCATACGCCCCCTTGACGAATTGGCAATTGCGCAACTCCTGCATGTCCCATGAGTTGTACGATCCTGGTTTGGCTTGGAAGAGAAGCGAGTGTGTGCGTTAGAAAGGTCTCGAAACCCTCTCCCACCCAGATGATTAATTCCGCGGAGTTGAGTTTCTTGACGTCGGATGGCCGCAAATTGAAGGTATGGGGTGACTGAGTACCTTTTATCAGCAGATCAGGTTCAGCAACACCCTGCATAACACCCGCTACCAGGGAATGAATGGGTTTAATGCTGACCAAGACCCGAGGTGAAGCAGCTTGGGCCGGGATTGTCAGGGTTGTCAGGATCAACAACAGAAAAAACCAGAGATTTTGCGGCAGCATAACAGAACGAATATATCGTGGTGATAGTAAGTGTACAGAAGAGCCGAGCTAATATATGTTATATCATAGCATTCGAAAGTCTTATCTAATATGTCCGGTGAGAAAGATGACTAGAACGAGCCTTTGAGCCATGCATGATCTACCCCTTCAGTTATATAACAAACTGGTCTTCGAAAGGCCTGTACTGACCCTGTTGCTCGTGTTTCTTCTAACTGGCTTTTTTGCTTGGTTTGTGCCTGATTTTAAACTCGATATCTCCGCCGATTCACTGGTTCTGGAGAACGATGAGGATCTGCGTTACTACCGTTCCATCCGTGCCCGCTATGGCTCCGACGACTATCTGATCGTCACCTACACACCAAAGGGGGAGTTGTTTGCGGAAGAGACCCTGGACGATTTGCGGAAATTATGTGACGGCTTGGTCGCCATCGAACGGGTGAAATCGGTAAGCAGCATTCTGAATGTACCCCTGCTGCAGAGTCCGCCGATGGACCTGTCAGAAATCCAACAAGGCATACGTACCTTGCGGGATCCAGCAACCAACTTCGATCTTGCTCAAAAGGAGCTTCGTGAGAGCGCACTCTATCGCAATCGCCTGGTGAGCTCAGACGGTGATACCACGGCGCTACAGGTCAATTTTCACCGTGATGCGGAATTTCAGCACTTGCGTAATGCGCGTGATGTGTTGCGTGAGAAACAGTTGGAGGCTGAACTGACCCTCGAAGAGACACGGGAATTGGCACGCCTGTCTGCTGAGTTCAAGCGCTACAGCTCCGCTCTAATGGCGCAGGAGGCAGAGGATATCGCCCAGATAAGGGGCATCCTGGATCAGCATCGGGATCATGCTGAATTGCATCTGGGTGGGGTGCCGATGATTGTGGCCGATATGATGGATTTCATTCGCCACGACATTCGGGTATTCGGTGTGGGCGTGGTGGTTATTCTGATGCTGCTCCTGACCCTTGCCTTCCGTCAGCCACGTTGGGTGATTCTGCCGCTGTTTACCGCTCTGGTTACCGGACTGGTGACCACGGGATTTTTAGGCCTGGCCGAGTGGCGGATAACCGTGGTGTCATCCAATTTCCTTGCCCTGCTGTTGATTTTCGCCCTCTCCCTGACCATTCATCTTATTGTGCGTTACCGCGAACTGCACATGCAGCACCCGGATGCGGAACAGCGCTATCTGGTGCAGGAGACGGTACGTAGCAAGGTGGTTCCCTGTTTCTATACCGTTATTACCACCATGGTTGCCTTCGGGTCATTGGTCGTCAGTGATATCCGACCGGTAATCGACTTTGGCTGGATCATGGTAATCGGTCTGATTGCTGCCTTTGTTATGACCTTCACCCTGTTTCCCGCCGCCCTTATGTTGCTGAAACCTCGGCGCAGGCGTCTGCAAAGAGATGTGACAGGGCAGATTACCGCCTTTTTTGCGCGTTTGGTTGAACGCCATGGTGGCTTGGTGCTGGGGTTAACCCTGGTGTCGCTTGTCCTTAGTGTTGTAGGCATCACCAGACTTTCGGTCGATAACCGCTTCATCGACTACTTCAAGGAGTCAACGGAGATCTATCAGGGCATGTATCTGATCGACCGGAAACTGGGTGGCACTACCCCGTTGGATGTAGTGATCGATGCCCCGGCCGAATTTCTGGCAGCAGAGGAGGAGCCGGAGGATACGGAATGGGAAGACGAATTCGAGATTGAGGGGGAGACGGGCTTTACTGCAACCAGTTACTGGTTCAATAGCTATGGACTAAATAGAGTGGACTCCATCCATGCTTACCTGGATGGGCTGAATGAGTCCGGTAAAGTGGTTTCCCTTACTACCTCCATGGATGCGTTGAAGCAACTCAATGAGGGGGAATTGCTGGACGATTTTTTTCTGGCCGTTTTGTACAAAAATCTTCCTGAAGGGGTCAAACATGACCTGCTGACGCCCTATCTTTCAGAAGATGGTAATCAACTCAGGTTTGCGACCCGGGTATATGAATCAGATGTTGCGCTCAAACGCCAAGACCTATTGCAACAGATCCGCAAACACCTGACCGGGGAACTTGGACTGGCGGAGGAGCAAGTGCACTTGACGGGTATGATGGTGCTCTTTAATAACATGCTTCAGAGCCTGTTTCGTTCGCAGATTCTAACCCTGGGGGCAGTGTTCCTCGTGATATTTATCATGTTCATTGTGTTGTTTCGTTCGCTAAGGCAGGCCATGATTGCGATCGTACCGAATCTGATCGCGGCCGCTCTGGTGCTGGGCATGATGGGCGGGATGGGCATCCCCCTGGATATCATGACCATCACCATCGCCGCCATCAGTGTCGGCATCGCTGTAGACAATACCATCCACTATATGCACCGTTTTGCTAAGGAAGTAACAAAGGATGGGGATTATCGGGCCGCGCTGCACCGCTCACACGGCAGTATTGGCCGGGCCATGTACTATACCTCCATTACAATCACCATTGGCTTTTCCATTCTTACCCTCTCCAGTTTTGTCCCTACGATCTATTTCGGGCTGCTTACAGCCTTTGCCATGCTGACCGCACTCGCTGCCGACATGGCCGTATTGCCCCTTATGCTTAAGAAGATCAAACCATTCGGCAGGTATTCCAAATTGTCTACTTGAAAAATTCATGCAGCTTATTTGCCAGCTCCACCGGTTCGAATTTAGGTACATAGGCATCCACCCCCACACTTTTGCCGAGTTCCTGATTAGAATCCGCTGAGAGGGAGGAGTGCATGATAATAGGGATACCAGCGAAACGTGGGTCTTCCTTGACCATCCTGGTGAGTACATACCCGTCCATTTCAGGCATCTCCACATCCGTAAGGAGGACTTTAATGTAGTTGCTGGCCGTGTGGCCGGTTAATTCCGCACGCTCAGCTATCTCTTGCATCTTGTTCCAGGCCTCCGCACCGTTTTTTGTCTCGATGTATCTGATACCCATGTGGTTGAGAGTGCGGATAATCTGATCCCTTGCTACCACTGAATCATCGGCAAAAAGCAGGGTAGTCTCTGAATCTTCGACAGACCGAATACCTTCGAAGAGATCCTCGTTTTCTCCAAAACCAGAAGTTTGCGCCAGCACCATCTCAACATCCATGATCATGACTAGGCGATCGTCTTTGAGTTCGGTCACTGCCGTAACCAGACCGCCATGCCGTTGAGACATCATGGAGGGAGGAACCTTGACATCCTCCCAGGCGAGACGCTCAATGGTGTCGACAGAATGGACCAGGAAGCCCTGCACATGCTTGTTGTACTCGGTGATGATGAGAATTCCCAGCTCCTGTTCGGTCTGGACACCACAGAATGTTGGCAGATTGATCACTGGGATCATGTTTCCACGCAGACTGACCATGCCTTCCACGGAGGGAGGCATATCGGGGGCATGGGTTATTTCAGGAACCAGCATCACCTCTCTTACCTTGAAGACATTGACTCCAAAGGTCTCGTTCCGACCTGTATTGATGTCCCTGCCGAGACTGAAGAGAAGTACTTCCAGACGGTTAGTGCCTGCGAGC
>JBDLIF010000124.1:0-7299 GCA_039714955.1 Pseudomonadota bacterium
TTCGGCAGCCTATCCCCACCGCCGAGGCCCAGCTGAGAGATGGGGCTAATCACCTATATCATCAGCTAACGACGATAATCCTGTTCAGTATAGGGGGTGCAGGGTCATGTTCACTAGGTCAGGTTGGAAATATCTATTCATCCTGGCGGTATTGTTGAATTCCGCGTGTACCTCTCTACCGGAGATTGCCCAACGGGAATCCTCCTTAGCTTTTAGCGCAAGCAGCGAAACTTCGTTGGGTCGCTTATTTTCTAGCTATATCAGTGAACATCCTACTCAGTCGGGTGTTCAGGTGCTGGATACCGGCAGGGAGGCACTGCAGATGCGTCTCGCCTTGTTGGAGATGGCGGAACAGGCCATCGATCTGCAATACTACATCTGGAACAGCGATTACTCCGGTCAGTGGTTGGTCGAACGGCTGTTAGATGCGGCGGATCGCGGGGTTCGTGTACGCCTGTTGCTCGATGATTTCAATGTCAATGAGCGGGATGCGCCACTGGTTGCCATGGACGCTCATGCCAATATCGAGGTCCGTATCTACAATCCCAATGCCAACCGTAAGGGATTGGCCAAGTGGTTGGCGCTCCTTGGCAACTTCGGACGCCTCAATCAGCGCATGCACAACAAATCCTTTGTAGTGGATGGCAGCGCAGCCATCATTGGCGGTAGAAATATTGGTGATGAGTATTTCGACCTAGCTGAAGAGTTCAACCTGCGTGACCGGGATCTGCTTGCGGTTGGACCCGTGGTGGAGGAGGTTTCCCAGGGGTTCGACGCCTACTGGAACAGTCAACGCAGTTATCCGGTAAAGGCCATCACTTCGGACAGCCCTGGCCTGCCCGAAATAGCATCGATGCGGAGTAACCTGCATGCCTACATCCGCCATCATGCCGATCCTGTGTACGCCCTGCCAATGGATCGGTACACTAGTCTCTCGATACTAGAGTCCTGGCTGCCGAAACTGATATGGGCGGAAGTCATAACTTTGTTTGATCAGGTACGCTCACCGGAAGAGAGAGACATTGAGAAACGCAAACAACTGGCACAAAGACTGACCCACATAACAGAGCAGGCCGAGAGCGAGGTGCTCATAGAATCGGCTTACCTCATCTTGGGAGATGCAGGCGCAAACCTGCTCAAGGAATTGACCGGTCGAGGCGTGCGTGTACGGGCATTGACCAACTCCCTGGCCTCCAATGACCTCACCACCAATCACGCCGGCTATGCCAGGCGCCGCCGGCAGATGCTGGAAAACGGTATTGAATTGTATGAATTCAGGCCGGATGCGCGCTCCTGTCAGCGTCTGCTAGGTGTGCCATCTCGCTGTGACGAAGATGCCACATTCGGATTGCATGCCAAATCCATAGTCTTTGATCGGGCCATCGTTTTCGTCGGTTCTTTCAATCTCAATCTTCGGTCTGTTTATGTGAACTCAGAAAATGGATTGGTTGTTTATAGCCCCGAACTGGCGCGCCATATCGCAGAAGATATAGAGGAGAACATGCGCTTGGAAAACAGCTGGCGAGTGGAACTGGATGAGAGTGGTAATCCGTCCTGGATCGGCCAGGATAGGGGTAAACCGGTACGCTATTCGCAAGAGCCGGCTACAGGATTCTGGCGGCGTTTCAAATCTGGCCTGCTATCCCTATTTCCAGTGGAAAAGTATCTATGACAATCCAGAACCGTTCACAATGAAAGGGGTTCCAGGGGGCAACAGAAGGGGTAATGCACCATCTCTTCGAGCTAAGCCATTGATTCTATAAGCAAGGACTCATGCCGTCTTCCGCAGATGTTCCAGGATGTAGGGATAGACATCCTGCACTGCATTGCGGCCGAAGATACAGTCGATATGGCCATATCCTGAAATTACCCTGCGACTGTATTGGTCAGGGTCGAAGTGGTTACACAGCAGTTCATAGGTCAGCCTTGTGCTTTCCGGGAGGTAACATTCGTTTTCGGCGCCGGAGATAAACAGGATCGGCAGGTTCAGGCGATTCAGGTTCGGCATGTAGATGTCATTGCCGTCGGCATCGAGCAGTTTCCCCTCACGACAGAGCAACGCGAGATGTTCGAAGGTCTCAATGTTGGCTTCGGCGAACAGTTCATCTAGGTTGGCGTGCAGCAAGTCCGTCAGGTTCTCGTGTTTGTATAATGACGCGTACATAAACGTAATGCGGTGACATGAGTCGTTGTTGCATTGCCCTTGAGCCTCGGCCAGTGCATACAATCCGAGCGCTTTGTCGTACAGACGTGTCAGCAGTGAACCATCCTCGTTCACGCGGGCGGTTAGAGAGTCGACGCCCAGGCGATCCAAAAATGTGGGCAGGTGCAGCCCGGTTTTCAGGGTAGTGGCTGGCGGTACGACGATATTGGCCGCGATCTGAGAACATACGATACTGCGTACACCCTGCAAACCTGCCAGCATGGACATAAAGAACGTGGTGCCGCCATAACAGTGAACCACAGCCTGGATACTGTCCGCACCGGTGATTGAGAGGATCCGGTCGACTGCCGCCGGATAGTCATAACGGGCGATCTGATCGCCGTTGGAACCTTGCGTCGCGGCCGGCAGCAGGATACTCACGCGGTAATCCAGCAGCCAGATATCGTAGCCGTTGGCGTACAGGTACTCGAGCAGATTGGTCTCTATCATATCGGTGGAGAAGATGCTGGAGGCTACGCCCAGACCGTGTACCAGCATCACGGGTCCCTTGCTTCCGCCCCGATAGCGGGTCAGGCGAAGATTGACGCCGTCCTCGGTACTGAACGCATGCACCTCGGGTGCAACGGTGCGTAACGGGCGCTTCTTGCGTGGCGGCCTGGGCTTGCTGGCCTTGGGATCATAGAAGATGCCGCCATAGCTTTCGTATAACACGCCGGCGAAGAACTTTCCGAAACGGGCCATCGCCTTGAGTCGTTCCTCCGTACTGGTGGCGTTGGTGACTTCCATGGTGGTCATCTGCACCGCAAAGTCAGCGGGCAGTATGCGCAAGACACCCTTACCGACCAGCTCGCCGCTGTCGTCTTCTCCCGCGTGGACGGTTACATACAGGGTCGAGGTGTCTGGCCAGATTTCCAGAACATCAGGATCATCCTTGATAAGCTTGTAACCTTTGAAGAAATAGTGACTACCCTCCACACTACTGAGCCGCATCCGGTATATCATCTGTCGCGTATCGGGCGGTGAAGGCATGCGCTCGAATAGGTTGAACAGGCCCCCACTGACGCTCATGGGCTGGGCTGACAGCGCGGCGCACTGTACGGTCCCGTTGATGCGTGCGGGGTGGTTATCGCTGTTCAGCAGGGTCTCTAAATCATGCGAAAAGATGGTGAGCGTAAAATCCATGGCGGAAGCCGATGTCCTGCCCCGCGCATCGGCATCCCGGTAGGTCTGCAAGTCCTCACCCGGCTGGGCTCCCTTGGAAAAATAGCCGCGCATGGTTTCGGAGAAGCGGATGCCCAGCTTGCTTGTGGGGTGTGTACGCCCAGGTGCTGACGGCAGTGTGTAATCGATCTGCCAGCCATGGTCTTCTGCCATGAGCGAACAACAACGCTCCGTCAAGGCGGATATGGTCAGCAGAGGATTGACCGCGAGCGAGGTCGGGATCACCGAGCCGTCCGATACATACAGATCCGGATAGACATCTGTCCCTGCACCACGGAACGCCTGGCCCTTGTGGTTGACCACGCCCCGGTTGCCGTCCACCCCCATATTGCAGCCGCCAAGCGGATGTACGGTAACCAGGCTGTGGCTGAACAACGGTGTCCAGATCGGATTTTCAACGAATTCGCCGCCAAGGGCGGCAGTGGCGCGTTTCAGGTTCTCATTGGCGATGGCAAAATTTGGCTGTCCGCCAACGTCGGGCCAGTTGATACGCAGGCGATCATCCTCGAGTACGGCCTCACCACGTGCATCGTCATGGCTCATGATCAAATAGGTCTGCGTATTGTTGATGGCGCCGTGGTAAGGCCCGCGCAGCAGGCTGTCTGCCAAGCGCGTCCGCTCACGCAGCTCGTCAAGGAAGCCAGAATCTGTGTCCTCGCCAATCAATCCCGCTGCCGTGGACATGGAGCTGGGCATTAACGGACCGATGGCGCCAGGCATGGAACCCTCCTCGATCACCATGCGCTTGCGCCAGTCGTCGCCATGGCGCAGGTCAATGATGCTGGTAATGCACGGGCCGACCGGCGGGATCTCACCAGGATCATGTGTGCCAAAGCCGATACCGTTGATGGTTTGATCACAGTTGTAACCGAACCCGAGGACGTCACCATTGCCGCTGAATTTCCTGCCCAACTGCTCCGAAAGCGGCAGACCTCTTGCCTTGCTACGCAGCAGGATCTCATTGGATCCCAATGTGCCTGCGCATACCACAACGATTTTTGCATCGACAAACAGATTGGGTGCGTCGAATTTTCCCCGCCCCATGTCCACCGTCTGGTAGTGAATCCGCCAGCCGATATCCGTGCGTTCCAGGTAACGAACGCTGACCTCGCAAAATATCTCCGCACCCTGGTTCCAGGCATCAGGCAGATAGTTCATCTGGGTAGTGTTTTTGGCACCATAGTTACAACCGGAAACACAATCGCCGCAATTGGTGCAGGCTTGTTGCGGTACGCCAACGTGGTTGAGCCCACCCTCGGGGTCTTCAAAGGTGACGTTGATAGGTGTGCGATAGAACTGCTGCCCCATCGCCTCGGCGGATTTCCGATGTGCCTGTGTCTTGGGCAATTCAGGCCAGTCATCGGGATAGGGAACCGGCTTGAGCATCTCGCGGGCACGTGTAAAACCCTTTTTCAGCAGGGTGTCCTTGTGTGCAAGGATTTCGTCCGGCCAGTCAGGCTCAGTGAAGATTTCCGGTTGTGGTTCCAATGAGACATTGGCATTGATCAATGAAGTGCCGCCCAGTCCGCAACCAACCACCACATTCTGTTGCTCATTGACGTGGATGTCATACAGACCTGTGTGCGAGCCGATGTGGCCATTCGGGGTATGGAACTGCATTTCCTTGCTTGCCTTGGCAGGTGTCTCCGGAAAATCGCCCACCAGAATTTCACGTCCGCGCTCCAGCAGGCAGACATTACGTCCGGCTCGCGCCAGGCGCGAAGCAGCAATGCCGCCACCGTAGCCAGAACCAATAATAACCACGTCATAACGGGGTTTGATGTCCTCAATGGGGGAAGAAATAGCTTGCATGCAATAACCTCTCTACTTCGGCTTTCCCGGATCAGGTCGCTGATGCAGGTGCCGGAAAAACCGCCAAATTCGAATTCCTCGCTTAAGGATAGCGCGATATGTATGAAAATCACGCTTTGTCAGCATAGAGAGTCTGGCGCCTGATTGGCAAACCGGCCATGAGGACCAAGGACTGCAGCGGAATGTCGGGCACATTCGTGCCCGATCTACCTGGCTGGTCGAACGCTCCTATGCCAGCTTCGGTCACCCGGAGGTGACGCCGGTTGTCGAGGCCGGGACCCATCGGATACTCGAACTGTTCCACGGCCCCACCGCCGCCTTCAAGGACCTGGCCCTGCAGTTCCTGGGCAATCTGTTCGAATTCCTCCTGGAACGCAACGGCGGACGGCTGAACATCCTTAATTAACGACATTTAGTAAACTGTCACCGTAATTTCACCGTAATTTCCGTAATTTGGAGTGGAGAAGGTAGACCTACCGGCGGGCGAGGCCGTGAAGCTCGAGCCCGGCGGCCTACACGTCATGCTCATCGGCCTGGAAAGACAGCTGTCGTCCGGCGAGGATGTGGAGATCACCCTGGTCTTCGGGGACGGCAGCCGTTCGACCCTGACAGCGCCGGTGAAGAGGTGAAGAAGGTTGAGGCAACAATGGAGCACCAAAAGCACCATTGATGACGACGGCCGAAGGCAAGCTTCCTGCGGTGGACGTAGGTGACCGGAACGGGTGGATCGAAACGATCAGCCGTGCATTTCCGGAATCCCCTGCGGTGGCGATCCGACCCTGAGCCGGCTCAATATCGGCGCTGACCGCGTTACTGCGATGAGTCAGAGATTCACCACTTGATGCTGGCGCCCAGATTGCCACCGAGGATCCTTGTCTTTTCGCTGCCAAGATTGGTCGTGTAATCGGCCGTCGCAAAGAGGCTGAAGTTTTCGGTCAGGCTGGCGACAATGCCGCCACCGACCTCCACCGAGGTCCCATCGAGCTCGGTGACGATCGGATCCCCATCAAAACGGACCGTCTCATCGGCCGAGAAATTGTGCCAGAGATTGGCCTTGAGATAGAGCTGGATGGTGCCGGTTCCAGTTTGGAAATTTCCCCACAACCGGGAGCCGAGCCGCCCTGCCAGCGTGTCATCGGTGTCGAAAGATACGGACGAGAAACGGTCGGCCTGCCCGTCGAGCGACAGATGCTGCCAGATGAGCTGCGCTTGCGGCTCGAGAGTCCATTGCTGAGTCAGCGCGATCGGATAGCCACCCTCCAGCGAGGCGGTCGCGCCTGTCCCGTCGCTGTCGATGCTTTCGCCGGAGTCGGCCGACGCGTCGCCGCTGAGCCAGACACCCATCAGCACGCCGTCGAGATACCAGCCTTGCGGGCCGATATGGGTCCAGTAACCGCCCAAGCCGTTGCCTCTGACACCAACGTTTCCGACGGCGAGATCGTTCCAACCAAGGGCTTGGCCCTTGACGTCCCCCTGCACACGGGCATGGCCGACAAAGAGGCCGACGTGATCAAAATGCCCGGTGATCGATTCCGAACTGAGCAAATCCTCGCCGACCTGGAAGCCGAAGAAGTTACCGTCAAAGCTCGGAGCGACCGTGCCATCCCATTTCATCTCGGCGTCCTGGCCGAAGACCCGGCCCCAGCTCGCCGGTAGATAACCGCTGCCTCGGAGGAGTGCTTGCTCACCACGGCGCTCATGGAAGGTGCCCAGTGTCGAGAGCACGAGATGACGGGCGACCGGTGGGATAACCGCGTAGGTCGGCACTTTGATGCTATAAAGTGGGATTGGTGGCCCGTCCGGTACTGGGCTCGGCAGATCCGGCGTTCCAGGTGCCGGCGTCGGAGTCGGTGTCGGCGGCGGTGTCGGCGGCGGTGTCGGTGTCGGCGGCGGCAACGGCGCGACCAGCTCCGAGCGCAGGTACCAATTCTCCTCGGTTCCGACGGTTACGCCGCCTTTGAACAGGAAATACTCATAGGCACCGGCCGCGACGCGGCCGTTGAGCGCAAAAGCTCCACTGTCGCTTGTGCCGCCGTTCACCGCCTGGATGACCATGATGCCGTCTCGTGTCGTGGCATCGCCTTTGCCGCCCACATTGACGA
>JBDLIF010000125.1:0-7253 GCA_039714955.1 Pseudomonadota bacterium
GGGCATATGGTGGGGTTTGCAGCCTTTATTAAGCAATGTCATGCCCTGTTCGCCACGGGTGATCAGCAGGGCCTCCAGATGGTACTCCTGCATCAGCTCCTCGCCTTTGACGACTATTTCGTCCTGATCCTCGCAGGCACCGACAACGGCTTCAAATTCGGCCATGTTGGGGGTTAGCAAGGTTGCGCCCCGGTAGGGTTCAAAATCCTTGCTTTTGGGGTCGATCAATACAGGCTTGTCATGGGTTTTGGCGAGTGCGATCAACTCCTTGTAGTGCTTGATGCTGCCTTTGTTGTAATCAGACAATACTAACAGATCCGCCTCGGCGATCTGTTTACGGCAAACATCCAACAGGGCCTCGCTGCTACGCTGGGGGATGGCCTCCTCAAAGTCAATGCGAATCAACTGTTGATGACGGCTGATAATGCGAAGTTTGGTGATGGTCGGCGCATTGTCCAGGTGTCTGATGTGACAGGACACCCCGGCTTTCTGCAGAATGTTTTCCAGCGTACGACCGGGCTCATCATCGCCCGCCACCCCTGCCAGTATCGCCTTGCCCCCCAGGGCGGCGATATTCAGGGCTACGTTGGCGGCGCCACCAGGACGTTGCTCCTCACCTTCCACCCGCACCACGGGTACAGGCGCCTCTGGGGAGATGCGCCCGGTGTCGCCATGCCAATAGCGATCGAGCATCACGTCTCCCGCAACCAAAATACGGATGTCTGAAAAAGTTGGGATGTCTATTATCATGGTATTAATCGTACCGAAAGTAATTGCATGCAGGCCTTCGTGACACGCTGCGAATACGTCCCTGTACGCTATTGATATTTAGCGGTTGGTCCAAAATAGGTATCTCAAGCGAGCAGGTCTGGGGCCATTTGCCTTAGAGCCGTAATCACCCGCTCTGCTGAGAGCTGATCCATACAGGCGCTATAGCTGCCTTTGTGTCGCTCACAACCCTCCTCCCGGCAGGGCACGCATCCCTTGGCGTAATTCGGTTGCAGCAGCAGGATATTGCCCCGTTTCTGCGGTTGTGGCGAATACAACTGAAAAGGTGGTTGGGCGTCCGCATAATTCCGCGGCCAAGGCCCCCACTTGACGGGGTTACTGGGACCATAGAGCGCCAGTGTCCTGGTGCCACAGGCCGACGCCAGATGAGTCACCGCGGTATCCGGGCCAACATAGGCCTTTGCATGGCAGAGTAACCAGGCCAGATCGGCAAAGCGGAAGCGCCCAGAACTGTCCACCACCTCATTGAATCTCCTCGCCAGAGCACGACAAAACTGCCGTTCCTCTGCATCCGGTCCACCCGTCAACACCGTTCTCACCCCTGCCTGCTGACAGCTCTCCAGCAGAGCCTCCCAACCCGCTTCGCTCCAGCGTTTGTATCGCCACATGGGATAAGGGTGTAACACGATACAGGGCTGTTGGGAAGGATTGAATCCAAGCATCCGCACGACCCGCGCTTCGGCATCGTCAGCCTGGGGAGGCACCAGGGTGTGAAAGGGTTCGATACGCAGCACCCTGGCCAACATCAGATTTTGCTCAACGGTATGGGTATGCAGATTATCCAGCGGTGCCCAGCCCGCATTGATCCAACGTTTCCAGCGGCCCTGGCCAGTTAAATCGGGAATCAGACTGACTCGCAGCGATGCGGCCAGAAACCCATAGATATTGGGGCGGTCCCCGGGAAGGGTGGATACGGACAGATCATATTGCCGCCCAATGCGCCTTAACAGCCGCCAATTCTTTTTCCAGTTGGGTCTTTCGGCAATCTCGATTATCTCATTCAGATCCGGATTGCCCTCCAGCATGCCTCCCATCCGCTGAAAAACCAATACATCGATCCGTGCCTCTGGCCAGGCCATGCGTAAGGAGCGAAGCAAGGGTGTCGCCAGCAGCACATCCCCAATCTGCCTGGTGGCGATCAGCAATACTTTTCGTGGTGAAACCAGTGAAGAAGCTGAAAGAGGAGAGAATCGAGGCAGGGTCCAATTCACAGTTCAAACCTTTTTTAGATGCTGGTTTACGCCCTTTTCAGCCAGGCTGGGTAATGCTCCACCCAAGGTTTGTTCCAAACGTTGAATATTCTTCGCATTCAATGCTCTTGAATTCTCCTGATGCCAAAGATGCAAAACCGGTACGGCAAAATGGCCGTCCTTGCGTAAACAGCCATGGGCGATAAGACGTACCACCAAGTCTGCGTCTTCGTGCCCCCATCCCTGAAAGGCTTCATCAAAGCCGTTGACCGCAAAAAAATCATCACGCCAGATACCCAGGTTGCAGCTCTGCGCGCCACGCCATTTCCTTGAGCGACGCTTACGCCACCGCCCATCGCCAAGCCGCAGCAGGGGGAGTAACCGGTTCATCCAACCCTTGCGACGCGCCTTTAAAAAAGCCCGCCAATCCCAGGCCAAAGGGTTGATGGCCTGGCTCAAAACAAGCTGGGTGGAGTGCGGATTTAGCAGAACGCGATTTCCCACCACCTGCCAATGGGATTCCGCCAATTGCTGATGACGTGCAATGAAATCCTTGAAAACAAGGCAGTCGCCATCCAAGAACAACAGGTAATCACCGGAAGAGAGAGCCACCCCGCGGTTGCGCGCCTCGGCTGCCCTGAATCCCCGGTCCTCCTGCCGGACATAGTGGAGTGGGAAAGGCAGCAATGTTCGCCAGTGTTCAACACAGTCCCGGGTCTCAGGGCCTGATCCGTCGTCAGTGACTATGACCTCATGGGGAAACACCAGCTGCCTGGAGAGGCTGAAAAGAACCCGATCCAAGGCGTCTGGCCACTCATAGGTCAGCAGAATCACGCTGATACGGGGGAGGCCTGGCCTCGTCATCTATTACTAGCCACCTTGGCTTCTCGCTGGAGCAGATAGAGCTTCAGGTATTTATAGTAGACCCCCTCGGCATTGGAAACCGCCAACATAAACCCTTCCCTGCCATCGAGAAAACCCAGGCGAAATATCCAGGTCCGCACGAATGACCAGAGCGATCGTATCACGGCTTTGGAAAGGGAGCTTCGCTTACCCTGTTCAAACAGGCGCTGAGCACCCGCGGTGGAATAGCGGTCTACTTTATCCAAAACCTGTTCAAGGGAATCGAAACTGTGGTGTTTCAAAGGCGCGATCAGACGCCCGGCCTTGCAGTCGTAGATCAATCGCTCGTGTACGAGATCCTCACTGAATCGCGCCGACCCACGAGAAAACAGCCGTGCAACATAATCTGGCCACCAACCGCTATGGCGCATTTCGCGACCGCAATACCTGGAAAGGCGAGGTAGTTCATAAATGGGGTAGGGAGTCGCTGTCTCAGCAGCTACAATCCGATCAATTTCACCGCGCAATTCGGACGTTACCCGCTCATCGGCATCCAGGGAGAGAATCCACCGGCCCGAGCAGAGGTCGAGAACCCGGTTTTTTTGCACGCCAAACCCTTGCCAATCGGCATTGACGAATACCTTGTCAGTATATTCTCGGCAGATTTCCAGGGTTTCATCGTCACTGCCTGAATCCAGCACAACGATCTCATCGGCCCAGCGCACCGATTCCAGACAACTGCGAATCCGCCTGGCTTCGTTGTGGGCAATAATGGCGATGCTGAGATTCACGTTTGATCCGCCCCCGCCAGAGAGGTCTTACTCAAACCGGCAAAATAGATGCCCGTCAATACGACGAAAAAGCTACCTTCACCATGATCCATGAGAAAGGAGTTGAATAGGCAGCCAATCGCCATGGCCGCCACCAGGATTTCCCCATGACGGTTATATGGTGGTTCCAGGCGAGGAGCCTGGCGCCACATTTGCCAGAGTAAAATGGCAAATAAGACAAAACCGATCAGGCCAATTTGCGCCCAAAGATGCATATATTCATTGTGGGGATTATCGGAGTGGATGCCCCGACCTGTTGCCGCCACCACTTTGTCGTATTCGACAGCGAAACTTCCACTGCCGTGACCGAACCATGGGCTTTTCGCGATAACCTCCAGGGTGTTGGGATAGAGCACCCAGCGACTGAATGCGGGTAGTTTATTGCTGTCGTTATCGATAAACCCGGCAAGCTCCTGTTGAGTCGTATCTATGCGTTGCCGGACTTGATCGGAGAGCTGATAGGCCATGGTCAGCAATAGTAGAACGACCGCTGTGCCAATCAATGCGCCGTGCCACTTCAGATATTTCACCGCTGTCAACATAATCAAAAAAAGCAATACCACCTGGCCTGTACGTCCCGGCACCATCACCATCACGTTATACAGGGCCAACAGAGACAAGCCAGCCCACAGCCAACGCCACTGAGGCTGGTGAATCAAACTGTCGATAAAGATATAGGCCGTAAAGGCCATGAAAAAATTCTGCGCTATCCGGCTTTTGAACAGGGTGTATTCTTGCATAGGCGGACCTAAAGGCAGTAGACCAAAATACTGGAGGTAGGAGGTGGTCAGTACAACCAGCATGGCGGCAAGAAACGCCAGGGCCGCGGCACGATACCATTCCGGCTTGTCCAGGACTGAGATCAGCAGCGGTATATAGAGCAGTTTTGCGTAACTACTGACTTTATCCCAGGCATCCGTGCTGTCAACAGCCGAATAACTGACGCCGATGGCGAGCATAGCTAACAGAGGCAGGCTCCAGATGGCGACAGGATTTTCTCCTATTCGGGCCAATTTGATCTTGTAATCGCCACCAAGAATCCAAAACAGCAACAAGAGCGACATAGAGATGCTGATCCAGGCTGTCGGCATGGGTAGACTAAACGCCGCCAAGACGGCCATGCCGCGTGCGGCATTATGAAAACGTGTTTGCCAAACTGGCCAGCTGCTCATAGTGAGATCTTTAACCTAGAATCCTCAGTTGGATGGGGTAGAGTGTGCGTTTGTGGTGGTGCAGGTCAAGGGTCGCTCCAGCACATCCTGTGCCTGCGACACTTGTGCGTCCATGCACGGCGCACAATGACGCGGAATAGTTATTCTATTCCAAGGAGTTGTAACGCCGACATGCGCCGCCACAAGCGTGCAATCTACCCCATAGCGTGATTCACTCAGTGGATGAAGGTGTCGAGCGAACAAAACAAACATAATTTCAACTTTTTAATCGTAGAATGGAGCGGTCAACTGAGGAATCTAGGTTTAACTTTCATGTTGTCAATGCTCTGAATGCATGAGTGCTGTCAATTGCAGCCAAACCTGCTCTGGCGACAAGACCTTAAAACAGACTGGTTCGCCGTTGCTGGATTCAGGATGGCGACATTGATGCTTCATACAAGGAACGCAATCCCCAGCCGCCTGTAGATTTTTCTGGTTCGCGCCAAGCACACCGGTCAGCCCCGGTTGTGTCGGGCCGAAAAGCACCACCTGAGGTGTTTGAAAGGCGCTGGCCAGATGAGCCAGCCCGGTGTCTACGGCTATTATGCCGCACGCGTTAGCGATCAACCCCGCCAGTTCCGTCAGAGTCTGTTTGGGTAGAACACGTACCGATGCATCAATTTCAGCCAGGCGAACGGCTCTGGCGTGTTCGGTGTCGTTACCCCAGGGGATCAGTACCTCAACGCCGGATTGTGCGGCAAGCCTGGTTAGTGCTAACCACTGGACTTCTGGATAGTGTTTACTGCGCCAGGTGGTGCCGTGTAAAAACAGCACATAAGGCCGGGAGATTTGCGGCGTCGGGAACTTTTCCCGCTGTATGCCGTAATCCTCGGGTTCGCCTTCCGGGGCGGAATAGCCCAAGGCCAGAGCGAACAACCGGCGCACCCGGCTGATGGCGTGCGCACCCTTGGGAACCGGCAACCTTCGCTGATAAAAAAAACTGGCGAGGGGCTCTCTGGCGCTGTCCCGATCCAACCCCGCTTTCGCTCCCAAGGCCTTACGCGCCACCAGGGCGCTTTTGAGCAATCCCTGTGCGTCGATCACCAGGTCATATTCCCGTGCTTGCAGATTATGCACGAAGGCACGCCACTCGCCGGAGCGCCAGGCCCGCCAGGGTGATTTCCGCCAGCGGCGCAGTGCAATGGGGATGACTCTATCCACATGCCGGCTCCATGAGGGAACTTCCATAAAGGCCTCTTCCACCACCCAGTCAAAGCTTAACCCGGGGATGGCGGTCACCGCGTCGTTCAGTGCGGGAAAGCTATGGATCAAGTCTCCTAGAGAGGAGGTCTTAACCAGCAACACCTTCATGCGTCCAGCTCTTCAAGGGCCGCGGTTACCTGATCCACCTGCAGGTCATGCAGACAACGCAGATGACCCAGGGGGCACTCCCGCTTAAAACAGGGGCTGCAATCCAAGCCTAAGCGTACTACCCGGGAATTTGTGTTCAACGGTGGGGTAAAGCCGGGATCGGTTGAGCCGTACACCGCCACCAATGGCCGGTTGAGCGCGGCGGCCACATGCATCAGGCCGGAGTCGTTGCTGACAGCCGCGCTCGCCAAAGAGAGAAGATCCACCGCCTGAGCCAGGCTGGTGCTACCGCTCAGATCGGTGCAGGCATTCCCACATAAGCGGTCGATTTCAGCGCAGACAGGTTGATCCTTGGTGGAACCGAACAGCCAGACTTCCCAGCCCCGCGCCAGATAGCGGCGGGCGAGCTCCGCGTAACGCGTTTCAGGCCAGCGTTTGGACGGGCCGAATTCCGCGCCGGGGCAGAGCGCCAGCATCCTGGTCTGGGGCCGGGGCAGATTCAGATCCGCCAGCGCCTGATGCACATCTTCCGGTTCCACCCGCAAGGCAGGGGGCGGGATCGGCGGAAGTTTCCCTTCATCCGGCTCCAGCGTCAAGGCGACAAAACGCTGAACCATCATGGGCAGTTGCTGCTTATCCAGTCTGCGTACATCGTTCAGCAAACCGTAGCGCATCTCGCCCAACCATCCGGTGCGTCGGGGAATCCCGGCGAAAAAAGGCGTAAGGGCGGATTTCAGGGAGTTTGGCAATACAATAGCCTGATCGTAATGCTGGTGACTCAGCCACCTTCCCAGTCGCCATCTTTCCTTCAGACCTAGACGGCCATGTCCGATGGGCATTTCCACGGTTCTGTTCACTTCCGGCATGTGATTGAGCAAAGGGTTGCTCCAGCTTGGGGCCAATACATCGATGACGGTTTCCGGATGGCGTTGCTTGAGAACGACGAACAGGCTTTGAGCCATCACCATATCCCCCGCCCAGGAGGGACCGACCACCAGAATACGTGACACTTTACGCGGCTGTTTTTTCAAAAAACCAGGGCCTCCTTCACGGCTGTTGATGCTGCCTTGGCGCTATTG
>JBDLIF010000126.1:0-7238 GCA_039714955.1 Pseudomonadota bacterium
GGTCAGAGCTCGGCGATATTCCTGGCCTGCCCACCTCGTTTCTTATCGACCCGGAAGGCAGGGTGGTGGCTCAACAGGTGGGCCCGGTGAGCGCTGAGGATATCGAGCAGTTTATCGAAAGTCACAAAAAGTAAGGGGTGCTCATGGGTATCAGACGACTGTTGTTGCTGACTGGTCTGCTGTTGATCGGCACGCTCTCCCAATCCGCCACCCGGGATCCGGACGACTACTTTTTCGACCAGTCACTGGGGGACTTCAGGGAAGAGCTGGAGACCGCCAGAGAGGAGGGCAAAAAGGGCATCCTCATCATGTTCGAGATGGAGGAGTGTCCTTTCTGCCACCGCATGAAAACCCGGGTGCTCAATCAGATCGAGGTGCAGGACTACTTCAAGGCGAATTTTCTGATCTTCAGTGTCGACATCGAGGGGGGGATCATGATCACGGATTTCCAGGGAGAAGAGATGTCGCAGAAGGACTTCGCTTTCAAACAGTTTCGGGTGCGCGCCACGCCGGTATTCGGTTTTTTTGACCTCACTGGTAAGCTGACGGCCCGCTACACCGGGGCCACCAGCGACAGTCGGGAATTTCTCTGGCTGGGTGAATTCGTGGTTGACGGACACTACGAAAAGACCAACTTCTCACGTTTTAAAAGGCAGAAGAAAAAGGAGCTCAGCCGGTAGTGACAGGGCCGAGAATGAAGCTGCTTGGCGGTCTGTTCGCCAGCCTGTTCAGTACAGCCGGCCTGTCCGAAAGCCAGCGGGAACCGCTACCCTCGCCGCTGACCCTGGAGCAGGCATTGACCCTGGCGGACCGGTCCCATCCGGATCGTGAGCTTGCCGATGCGGCCCTGCAGATGGCCCGGGCCGAGTTGGCTGGGGTCGAGGCCGATGATGACCTGCAAGTGGATTTCACCGCGGCCTTGAGCGCCGTGGATCCATCCCCCAATGCGGTAGACCAATCAAGCAACGACAGTTGGGCCAGGCTGCGGCTGAGCAAGCTGCTGCATGATTTTGGCCGTACGGAGCGTACCCGGGCAGCGGCGGATGCCAGACAACAGGGGCGGCAGTGGCATCTGCTGGATGTGCGGCAGCAGCGCTATCTGCAGGTGATGGCGCGGTTTTTCGATGTGCTGCTGGCCGATCTGGAATATGCCCGTGACAATGAAGCGATGGCCACCGCCTTTGTCAGCCTGGATAGGGCGCGTGGTCGCAGTGAACTGGGGCAGCTCTCGGACATCGAGTTACTTGAGCTGGAAAACCGCTATCAGCAGGCAAGGCGCCGGATGGCGGGTAGCCAGAACAGACAACGCATCAGCCGCTCACTCCTGGCGATCAGTCTCAATCGTCCGGATGATCTGCCGGGAGAGCTGGACTACCCGGCAGAAGACGCTGCCTATCAGCAGGAGGAGATCGAGCTGCTGGTCCAGCGGATTCTCGCGGGTAATCCTGGCCTGCGGGCCCTGCGGGCCGAGGTCGAGTCGGCCGAGCAGCGGCTATGGGCGGCGGACGCGGAGGGAAATCCCCTGCTGCGAGGTGAACTGGCGGCCGCCAGCTACAATCGGCAACTGGGGGGACGCAATCCCTTGAGTGCCGGTCTGGTGCTGGAGTTGCCACTCTTTGATGGGAGTCGGGTGGAGGCAAAAAAGGCCCTGCAGCGGGCCCGGCTACGGGAGCAGCGCGCCAGACTGGCGGCCCATGAACTCGATCTGCGCCAGCAGTTGCTGGAAAACTGGCTGGAACTGCAGCGTTTGCGGATTCGTCGGGAGGAGTTGGCGGTGACCGGTGACTTTCGCGATCTCTATCTGGAACGCAGCCGTTCCCTGTATGATCTGGAGGTTGCCAGTGATTTGGGGGATTCCATGGTGCGGATCGCCGACCTGCATCTACAACAGGCGGAAAACGATTTCCAGATCCGCCTGCTAAGCGCCAGACTCGACGCCCTTGCCGGCCGGCTTCTGCCGGATGAAACAAGGTGATATTGATCTGTCTGCAAGCAATTACTTTATGTAACCATGAATAATAGATAAAACGAATCAGGAGTACGGAACCATGTTAAGAATCTTACTCTGTTGCGGTTTGCTGTTCGGCGGGAGTGCGTTTGCCAAGGACCTGCAGGCGGTACTCGATTGGCGGCAACGTGTGGAACTTGGGACGGTGGTAGACGGGATGGTCAGCCGGGTCAATGTGGTGGTTGGGCAGCAGGTTACCCGCGGCAGTACCTTGGTGGAGCTGGATCAGCGTGAGATCCAGGCCCGCCTGGCCTGGGCGGAAGCGCGTCTTGAGGCCGCCAAGCAGCAGCAGGATGAGGCACGGCGTGAGCTGGACCGTTCGTTGGATCTGTATGACAGAACCCTCCTGTCGGATCATGAACGCAAGCAGGCGGAGATCGATGCCGCCAAAGCGGATGCGCTCTATCGCATGGCCGAGGTGGAGCTGACCCATATTCGCCTCGAGCGGGAGTATAGCCGTATCAAAGCGCCGTTTGACGGGATTGTGGCCGGGCTGAGCGTGCAGCCGGGACAGGCCCTGGTGAATCGCCTCCAGTCCATTCCCCTGGTGACCTTTGTGGATGCCAGTCAGATGAAGGCGGTGGCACGGATTGATGCGCTTACCGCGGCTCAGCTGAAGATCGCTGGGGCAGTCAAGGTCGGGGTAAGAGGTGAATGGCTGGCTGGAGAGATCCTATCCATCGGTCTGGAGCCTTTGCCCGCGGATGTGGGTGAAGCCGGTTACCGTCTGGAGGTGAGAGTGACACCGTTGGAGACGATGCAATTGCGTGCTGGGGAAGCAGTTGTGGTGCGTATCGATGAGTAAGGAGACGCAGACCTCTTATCCGGTCTGCTACCGCTGTCTGGTGGCCGGCCGGGTACAGGGGGTGTTTTTTCGCGCCACCACCCGCTACGAAGCACAGCAGCGGGGGGTGACCGGCTATGCGAAAAACCTGCCCGATGGTCGGGTGGAGATAATCGCCTGTGGTGATCCAACGATGGTGGAAGGGCTCTGCGAATGGTTAAGGGAGGGGCCGGCGAACGCCCATGTGACCGGTGTAGCCTGTGAAGTGATCGACCATCAAGTCTATCCATTCTTCACGATTGCTTAAGTGCGGATCTCCCACCCGGGTCTTCCTGTGCTTTTTCCCATAAATCATCGCAGGCAATTACTTTTGCAACTATTGATTCCCTACTGAGAGGGAGATTCCACGCCAAGATTCATCGGGCGAAACACGGCGGGCTTGCCGTTGACCATGACATCGTCGCTTTTTTCCGTGACTGGCGGTAGGGTCCTTCTGCTCGAAGTGGCGGTATCTGGATTGGGGGGTGGAGTCGGTTCCACTGTTCCCGGCCAGTTGCTGGTCGGAGTGGCGCCACTGGCCGGATTTGCAGTGGGTGCCGCCGTTTCCATGTCAGGTTGCATGGGCGTCATGGGCCTGAAACTGTAATTCTCGGACCGATGTTGCTGGTCCTGGGCCATGGCGGGTTTTTCCGGCGCTGGTTTGGCAAAGGTGCTCCTGGGGGCTGCCGGAACAGGGGGTGTTGGTCTGTCGCTGGGTAGGGTCTGGTTGTGCGTTGGCGCGACGGCAGGCTGTCTTGGATAGCCATAAGGGGACTGTCCCGCGGGGGGCGGGGCATATGCCGGCGGTCTGCCATAACCATAGGGGTAAGCTGGGACCGGTGGCGGCGGAGGGGGACGGTGCCTGCGTTCATCCCGACGTCGATCTGAAGCATCGAGCATGCCCATTGGATTTGGCATTTCCTGCATCACATTCATTGGATTGAACCCATCATCCCGGTCGCTTGAGTACCGGTAGGCATCAGCCTGAACGCCCGTCACGGCGGCCAGAAAAAGGCAGAGAGAGTGCGAGATAATTCGCGTCATGGTGTACTCCTCTTTAAGAGAGTTTGTTCTGTCCATGTAATATAGGCCGCTGCCCGGCTGCATGCAAAAAATCGCAAATGAACCTTCCCGAACTGACGAATGGCAATATTCTAAAAAGATACAAACGCTTTCTGGCGGACGTGGAGCTAGCCGATGGTCGCCGCATAACCGCGCACTGTCCCAATACCGGCAGTATGCGGGGCTGCTGGGAACCAGGAGCGCCGGTGCAGGTCAGTCACAGCGACAACCCACGGCGTAAACTTGCCTGGACCCTGGAGCGGGTGGATATGGGGCAGGGTTGGATCGGTGTGCATACCGGACGCGCCAACCCCGTGATCGGAGAGGCCCTGCGGGAGGGAAGCATCCAAGGTCTGTCTGGATATCTAACTGTGCGTGACGAAGCGGCTTTCCTAGTCCCGGGGTTTCCCCGTGCAAGATTTGATTTTTTCCTGGCCGATGGAACCCGGCCGGATGCCTGGGTGGAGGTGAAGAACGTGACGCTCTGGGATGGTGAGTATTTGCGCTTTCCCGATGCGGTAACCGAGCGGGGCCGCAAACACCTGGAACTGCTGGCGGAGGCCTGTCGTCGGGGCTGTCGGGGTATCATGATCTATGCCCTCAATCGTACGGAGGGAAACCGTTTCGCTCCGGCGGATGAGATAGACCCTGCCTATGGTGCCACTCTACGGCAGGTTGTGCGGGAGGCTGGTGTTGAGGTGATTGCCCTGCGTATCCGTCACCTGGGGCAGGCGATGCAGGCCGCTGAACCGGTGGAAATCTTGCTGGAGTACTAGAAATTCTTGAGCCATCAACGTCTTTACAAATGAGTCAAATTATTTCTTTGTGCGTATAAATACCTCTCCCTCTGTTTGGAAGGATTCGTAATAAGAAAAAATGTTCTCACACGGAGGCGCGGAGACACGGAGAAAAAGAGATGAATGAGCCGACAACTGCTCCTTGATAGCGGCTCCAGCGTTATTCTACTTACGGGCTTCCTGCCCTAATGCGTTGCTACTTGTGCCTACATGTAGGTAAATGATCTCTTTATTCTTCTTCGTGTCTCCGTGCCTCCGTGTGAGGCAATTCTTTCGGATTATAGCGACTCATGACATGACTCGACGGTCTGAGGCTCAGCCTCGCTGGTACTCCATCAATCCTATGTTGACGGAGTACGGGGTTCAGGCTAGCGAGAATCGAACGGAGATGGGCTGGACTATTTCGATAACTCATCCAGCAGCTTACGCAAGGCCTGACCCCGGTGGCTGAGGCTGTTTTTTACCTCCGCGGGGAGTTGTGCCGAACTGCAGTCATGGGTGGGTACAAAAAAGATAGGGTCGTAACCGAAGCCGTTCTCGCCGGCGGGCTCATGCAGAATCCGCCCCTCCCAGCTGCCCTGGCAGATGATCGGGGTCGGATCATCGGCATGGTGCATATAGACCAGCAGGCATTGGAAGCGGGCGCTCCGCTCAGCCTCCGGCACATCCTTCATCTGTTCCAGCAGCTTCTCCAGATTGGCCTGGTCAGATGCACCTTCCCCGGCATAGCGGGCGGAGTAGATACCGGGGGCACCCTGCAGGGCATCCACCTCGATGCCGGAGTCGTCGGCGATGGCCGGCAGGCCGCTCAAGCGGGCGGCATGCCGGGCCTTTTTGATGGCATTCTCCACAAAGCTGAGGCCGTCCTCCACCGCGTCGGGTATATCGAACTCCTTCTGGGGGACCACCTGGATCCGCTGGCTGCCCAGCAGTTGATTGATTTCGCGTACCTTGCCGGCATTGTTGCTGGCCAGCACGATCTTTTCGCCCGTGTGGTGTCCGGTCATTTTATTGTTTGTTCCTCAATCAGTGGAAAAAATCACGCATCAGCCATGCTGTCACGCTGGATCTGGATGATCTGCCGGATGCCCCGGTCCGCCAGATCGAGCATGCCGTCAAGCTCATTTCGGCTGTAGGTCTCGCCTTCAGCGGTGCCCTGCACCTCGATGAAACCACCCTTGTCGTTCATCACCACGTTCATGTCGGTTTCGGCGTTGGAGTCTTCCGCATAGTCCAGGTCGAGAACCGGGGCGCCGTTGTAGATCCCCACGGAGACCGAGGCGACCAGGCCGAGCATGGGATCAGCGTCGATCAGGCCCAGTTCGCGGGTACGCATGAGGGCATCGCCCAAGGCCACGCAGGCACCGGTGATGGAGGCGGTACGGGTGCCGCCATCGGCCTGGATGACGTCGCAGTCGAGGGTAATGGTACGTTCCCCCAGGGCCTTGAGGTCGATGGCGGCCCGTAGGGAGCGACCGATCAGCCGTTGGATCTCCAGGGTGCGCCCACCCTGTTTCCCCCGGGAGGCCTCGCGTCCCATGCGGTCGCTGGTGGAGCGGGGCAGCATACCGTACTCGGCGGTAACCCAACCCGCTCCCTGGCCCTTCATCCAGCGGGGGACCCGTTCCTCCACCGAGGCGGTGCAGATCACCTTGGTGTCACCAAAACTGACCAGTACCGATCCCTCGGCATGTTTGGTGTAGTGGCGGGTAATCTGAATAGCGCGTAGCTCGCTGGGCTTGCGTCCGGATGGTCTCATGGGGCCGGTTACTCCTCGGTGTCGATGTCATCCACGAGTTGGCGCAGATTGTCGATAGCCTCTTGGACTTCGCTTTCACTGCCTCGCGGCTTCTCTTGAGGGGCGGCATTATGCGTCAATGACATACTGATGTCAGCAGGTTGGATGTTCAGATTCTTTATCAGCCAGCGGATGGCAATCGCCGTGACATTGTCACTCTCCGGTTTGCTGTTGTTCTCCGCCTGAGCCGAGAGGCTGTTGATGACGTTGACCAGGGGTTGCGCATTTTTGTAGATGGCATCCACCAAGGTGCGCTCTGACAGGGCGCCCCAGAAACCATCGGAGCAGAGCAGGATCGTATCCCCCTCCTCCAGGGGGAAAGGGCCGCCCAGTTCGGCCACCGGATGGTTGTTATATCCGCCCAGACAGCGGGTCACATAGTTGCGGAACCTGTGCGTATGCAGTTGAGCGACGGAGATAACCCCCTGCTGGCGCAGTTGTTCCACGTAGGAGTGGTCGTCGGTGCGCAGGGCGATAATACCGTTGCGCATGATATAGAGACGACTGTCGCCAATATGGGCCCAGTGGGCATGATTTTCCTGGATCAGACAGAGTACGCCGGTGGTGCGGGGTTCGATGGGTGGGGTCTGTTGACTGCCATATTCAATGATCTGCTGATGGGTCATGTCCATCAGGCCACTGAGAAAGACCCGTGGACTGGAGATAGGCTTACGGCTGGTGAGAAAGGCCTTGCGGCTGTTATCCATCAGGATCTGGGCCGCCATTTCGCCCCGGGGGTGGCCCCCCATG
>JBDLIF010000127.1:0-7219 GCA_039714955.1 Pseudomonadota bacterium
GATCCAGAATGTCATGCGTTGCCCGTAGCTGCGATTAGCGACGCTAGTCGCTTTGTGTGAAGATGACGAAAAGGCTTGCCGCCTTTGTTCGCGGCCATGGGCGGTTCCTGCGACGGCATTTTCAGATGTAGGTCGGATTAGACGCGCAATAGCACCAAACCTGAATCCGGCACAAAGCTTTGCGCGCGACGTAATCCGACAAAACAAAGAATGAGCTGAACAGTTATCTCGGAAGAAGAACAGCAGGACAAATCAAGAGCAATAGAAGGAATAATCACTCCATGGCAAAGACCGCCAAAAAGACCGAAGAACCCCTCGAAAAAACCCTCTGGAGGAGCGCCGACAAACTGCGCAAGAACATGGATGCCGCTGAGTATAAGCATGTCGTACTCGGCCTGATCTTCCTCAAATACATCTCCGATGCCTTTGAAGAGCTGCATAGCAATCTGGCAGCCGGTGAAGGCGAATACGAAGGGGCCGACCCGGAGGATGCGGACGAGTACCGGGCGGAGAATGTCTTTTTCGTGCCGGCCAACGCCCGTTGGTCCTACCTGCAATCCCGCGCCAAGCTGCCGGAGATCGGCAAGGACGTGGACGCGGCGATGGAGGCGATTGAGAAGGAGAATGCCACCCTCAAAGGGGTGCTGCCCAAACAGTATGCCCGGCAGAATCTGGACAAGGCCAGCCTTGGCGCATTGATCGATATGATCGCCACCATCGGATTGGGTGATGCAGCGGCACAGGCGCAGGACGTGCTGGGCCGGGTCTACGAATACTTCCTCGGCGAGTTCGCCGCCGCCGAAGGCAAGAAGGGCGGTCAGTTCTACACCCCGGCAGTATCGTCAAGGTGCTGGTCAACATGCTGGAGCCCTACAAGGGGCGCGTCTACGATCCCTGCTGCGGTTCCGGCGGCATGTTTGTACAGGCCGAAAAGTTGGTCGAGGCCCACCAGGGGCGCATCGATGACATCTCCATCTACGGTCAGGAGTCCAACCAGACCACCTACCGCCTCTGCCACATGAATCTGGCCATTCGCGGCATCGATGGTTCCAATGTGCGCTGGAACGGCGAGGGCAGCTTCCTCAACGACGCCCACAAGGACATGAAGGCGGAGACCATCATCGCCAATCCGCCCTTCAACGACTCCGACTGGTCCGGCGAGCTGCTGCGCGACGATTCGCGCTGGCAATACGGCGTGCCACCCACCGGCAACGCCAACTTCGCCTGGATGCAGCACATGATCTACCACCTCGCTCCCAACGGCACTTTGGGGCTGGTGCTGGCCAATGGTTCGCTGTCATCCAACAGTGGTGGCGAAGGTGAGATTCGCAAGGCGATTGTCGAGGCCAAACTGGTGGACTGCATCGTCGCCCTGCCGGACAAGCTGTTCTACAACACCGGCATCCCCGCCTGCCTCTGGTTTATCTCCCGTGATCGCAGGAACCACAGCTTCCGCAACCGCGAAGACGAGGTGCTGTTTATCGATGCCCGCAACCAAGGCGAGATGGTCACCCGCCGTAACCGGGAGTTCAACGACGATGACATCGCCCGCATTGCCGATACCTACCATGTCTGGAGGAACAAGGAAGGCGGCTACGAAGACGAGAAGGGGTTTTGTAAGCGCGTAGGATGTGGTGAGCTTGCGAACCGCATCAATCCCCCGAAATGACCCAATATCGCAGAGTGAAAATTGAAGGCGCCACCTACTTTTTTACGGTCAATTGTGCAGAGCGCCGAGGTAATGCGTTGCTGATAGAGCATATCGGTTTATTGAGGCAGGTATTCCGCAAGGTAAAGCAAGATCACCCATTTGTTATTGATGCAATGGTGGTTTTGCCGGATCACCTGCATTGCATCTGGACGTTGCCACCAGGTGATGAAAATTACAAAACCCGGTGGTCATTGATCAAGGCTGGTTTTTCCCGTGGCATACCATCCGGTGAGAAAGTTTCTGCAAGTCGTGCAAAGCGAGGTGAGCGGGGAATCTGGCAACGCCGGTATTGGGAGCATTTGATCCGGGATGAGCGGGATTTCCGCCGACATGTCGATTATATTCATTGGAACCCCGTGAAGCATGGATGTGCAAATAGGGTGAAGGATTGGCCGCATTCCAGTTTTCATGCATTTGTACAACGAGGGATTGTTGATGTTGAATGGGGTGGTGGAGATGAGACAGACTTTGATGTAGGGGAAGGCTAAATTGATGCGGTTCGCAAGCTCACCACATCCTACGTGCTACGTGCTATGACACAAGCCACCCCATCAGCCAGCGTATCCTCCGCGCCTACGAAGAGCTTTGAAAAGGTCGTCAGCCAACCTGGTACAACAACGGAGACAACCAGCTATACCCGCTGCCAGGTTTTTGCATTCGATCATTACTCTGCTTTGCAGCCAAAGGCCCCAGCAAAGCACACAGCTATCGGTGATCTGGTTGGCCAGTGGGATAAAGACGATATGCGACGTGAAGCCATGGAAGAGGCCCGTCGCTGGGCAGCAGACACACTTCATGGAGATGATGGAGATTCAGTGCGAAATATGCGCCTGCGCAAAGGCTGGTCTCAGACACGTCTTGCTGAAGAGTTGTCTACCAGTCAGTCCCATGTTGCCCGTATTGAACGCGGTACCGAGAATCTAGCTATTGAGACCTGTCGAAAGCTTTGTAGAGCCTTGGACATCGACATGAACGCTCTCGATCAAGCCCTTAAGCGTCAAGAGGTCATCGCTCAGGAAAAGGTTAAGTCAAAATGATCGTGCGTCATGTTCAGACGATCTTTTGTGACGACATTCGCCATGAGATGGGGGGAAGCTCTCCTATATTGGCGTTTATTCTGGGGGGCTTTTTGTACCCTCGTTCCCCGCCATCCTGCCAAAGCTCTGCCTTTCAGTGAAAGTGGTGACCTCCGCGGAGGAGCCTCTGAATACGTTGACTCTGCGCGTCCTGAAAGATGATGAGACACTGCAAAAGATAGTGCTTGATGAGGGGCAGCTTGCGGCAGCTTCTGAAATTCCTGAGAAAATGACGGATGAAGATCGTATGGAGCGCGTGCATATTGCCCAGTTCATGCTGGTTTTTTCTCCACTCCAGCTGGATGGTCCATGTGTTTTGAGGGTTCGTGTGCAAACTGATGATGGCGAGATGCGGGGTGTTGCGCTGAAAGTTGGTAAGGCTCCGTCGCCACATGACCTGCCTCTCGATCAATCGGGGTAGTGAGACTGCTTTAGACCACCTCATCCATGGCACACACCCTGCGGGCGCACTGTGTGCGTCCAAATCTACTCCTGGTAGATTTGTCACCATCGCCGGCTGCTCCGTAAACTCCGCAACCGGCTCTGTACTGCTGTTTCGGCTGTGTCACCCTTCGTTGCCACTTGCGCGGGGACACATCAGGTTCGGCTATCGCCCAGCTTGCCAGGTCCCTGTACGGCGCTGGCCTTATCCGCCCACATTTGTCGGTGTTTCCGTTCCAGGTAGGCGATTTTCGGAGAAACCTATTCGTGATGGGTTACAATGTGCATCAGTTATGTTATTGACTTAGAGAAGAATCCCATGAGCGACGATTTAAAAAAAGAGCGTGACATCATGCTGGTGATGCGTAAGGTCTTGACCAGCATCGTACGTGAGGTCACGCCGGAGCATAAGAGCCTGCAACATCCCCTCTCCGATCAGACGATCCAGGATATCCGAATGTGTCTTGGCCTGATCACCGCGCGGGAAAAGGAGCTGGCGGATGCGGCGGGACGCACGGCTGAAGAACGCCCCTATTTCACTGACGAGGTCAAGCAGGCGACGGTTATCCCCATGTCGGGCATCAAGAAAGCGAAAGACACCGCCAAGGATGGGGAGAGTTGATCACTGAATCCTTTTCAGAATGATTGCTCTCCGGGAACTGCGGTAACTAATCTGGCACAGGACCAATCCCGTTCCCTAGGAGCATGTCGGTTATCCAAGGTTGTATGAGTAGGTGACATAGTATATTCCGCTTGAGGCAGGTCTTACCGGATAGAGCAGATGCATAAAGCTATCGGCGGCGGCCTGGCCGCCTGGTCCATCCGCCATCCCATCGGGGTGGTGATGATCACCCTGGCGGTGATGGTGCTCGGTCTCTTTGCGCTGGGCAGGCTGGGCGTCGATCTCCTGCCCCACATCATCTATCCGGAGATCAGGGTGCGTATAAGCGACCCGGGGGTTCCCGCCAAGATCATGGAGGACCGGATCACCCGGCAGCTGGAGGAGCAGCTGGCGATCACTGAGGATGCCATCCATGTGCAGTCGCGCACCATTGAGGGACGCAGTTCCGTGGATCTCTCCTTTGCCTATGGGACCGACATCGATCAGGCACTGCAGGACGCCAGTACCCGCCTGGACAGGGCCAAACGCTTTCTGCCGGAGAGCATCGATCCACCGGTGATCTACAAGCGGGACCCCGCTCAGCGACCGGTAGCGGAGTTTGTGGTCAGCTCAGCCCTGCGCGACTCCGTGGAACTGCGCAGCTGGGTCGATTATGAATTGAGCAAGTGGTTTCTCAATCTGCCCGGGGTGGCGGCCGCGGAAGTGGGTGGGGGGCTGGTGCGGGAGATCCACATCCAGGCCGATCAGCTGCGCCTGGCCGGGTTGGGGATGCACCTGCTCGATCTCTCCGAGCTGTTGCAGAGCGCCAATGTGGAGACCCCGGGTGGCCGGCTGCTGATGGCACAGGGGGAGATCAGTGGCCGTACCGCCGGACGCTTCCAGTCGGTGGACGAGATCATTAACCTGCCCCTGCGCACGGTCGGGAGCGATGAAACCGCCAGTCTGGTCAGACTGGCGGAGGTGACGGAGGTCACTGACGGGGCGGAGGACGAGCGCCTGCGTATCCGCTTGAACAGCCTGCCTGGGATCAAACTGTCGATTCAGAAGCAGCCGTCCGCGAATACCGTCCAGGTGGTGGATGGGGTGCTGGCGAGGCTCGACGAGCTGGAGCGGAAGGGGCTCATCCCCGCCGATGTGGAGGTCCTGCCGGTGGATGATCAGGCCCGCTATGTGCGTCGCGCCCTCAATAATGCCATGAACTCCGCCGCGATCGGCGCCCTGCTGGCGATGCTGATGGTCTATCTCTTTCTGGGCAGCCTGCGGCGCACCTTGATCATCGGCAGTGCGATTCCCATCGCCATCCTGGTCACCTTCATCCTCATGTCCTCCGCGGGTCTGACCCTCAATATCATGACCCTGGGCGGGCTGGCATTGGGCATCGGCATGCTGGTGGACAGCACCATCGTGATGCTGGAAAACATCTATCGTCACCAGCGGGAGAAACAGGAATCCGGGCATGCCCAGGTGGCGGCCATCTCCTCCGAGGCCGCCGCGGAAGTGAACAGCGCCATCGTTGCCTCCACCTCCACCAACCTGGCCGCGGTGCTGCCGTTTATCTTCATCGGCGGGCTGGTGGGCCTGCTGTTTCGTGAATTGATCTTCACCATCTCCGCCGCCATCGTCGCCTCGCTGGTGGTGGCGCTGACCCTGGTGCCGGCCCTGGCGGGCAGGATTCCGGCCACCCGGGAACGGTTTTTACGCCGGGGCATCAATTGGCTGATGGAGCGGTTGCAGAACGGATATGCCTGGCTGGTGGGCCGGCTGCTGAAGGCGCCCTGGCTCTTGCCGCTGCTCTTCATTGGCGGGCTGGTGTCGGTCTGGCCCTGGCTGACGGAGGGCCGTCAGCTCTTTCTGCCGGACATGGATGAGGGGCGGATCTATGTCAGTATCACGGCGGATCGGGGCATCAATCTGGCGGGCATGGACCGGCTGGTGGCACGGCTGGAGGACATGCTCGGTGAGCAGCCGGAGGTGGAGACGATCTTCACCCAGGTGGGGGGATTTATCTTCGGCCGCTCACAGCATGAGGCGGCCAACCGGGCGAGCATTCAGGTTACCCTGAAACCGTTGCGCCAGCGGGGGATCAGCAGTCAGGCCTGGGTTGGACGCATGCAGGAGCGGATAAGCGAGGCGCGCCTGCCCGGTGTGAGGATCAACCTGCGGGTGAGGGGCATTCGAGGGATCCGTCTCAATCAGGGTGACGACGATATCAGCCTGCGGGTACAGGGACCGGACCTGGATACCCTGAGCGGTATTGCCGATGGGCTGCTGGAGCGGCTTGCCGGGGTCCCTGGTCTGCGTAACATCACCCACGGCAGCGAAGACCTGAATCAGGAGATCTCCCTCAAGGTGGATCGAGAGCGGGCCGCCAGTTTCGGTCTGAGCGTGGAGGATGTGGGAGAGATCCTGCGGCTGGCCATGGAGGGAGAGAAGGTCACCGACTATATCGAGGGTGATCAGAGTGTGGATGTCAGGTTGCGCTTGCGGCGCGCGGATCTCGCCTCACCCGCCGACATTGAATCGGTGATCATCTTCAGCCGCACGGAACCCCGGGCGCCGCTGCGGCTGGGTGAGCTGGCCAAGGTCGAGCTGACCCCAACACCCGCAACCATTCAGCGTGACCAGCAGCGCCGCGTGGTAGAGATCAGCGCCTCGATCGGCGACGAGCTGACCCTGGAGCAGGCGCTCGAGCGAGTAGAGGAGATTATCGACCAGATGGAACTGCCGAAGGGCTATACCCTGTATGAGGCCGGCAGCCTGGAGGCCCTGAAGGCGGGCCGGGACCTGGGACAACTCTTGCTGGGGCTGGCCCTGTTTCTGGTCTTCGTGGTCATGGCGGTACAGTATGAGTCGCTACGCAACCCCATCGTCATCATGTTCAGTGTGCCGTTCGGGGTGATTGGCGTGGCGCTCGGCCTGGCGTGGGCCGAACTGCCTTTATCCATGCCGGTATGGCTGGGGCTGATCATGCTGGCGGGTGTGGTGGTGAACAATGCCATCGTGCTGGTGGAGTATATCAGTCTGCGGCGTGGTCGCGGTCTCCCGGTCAACCAGGCGATCATCGAGGCGGCGCGCCTGCGCCTGCGGCCTATCCTGATGACCACCCTGACCACGGCCGCCGGTATGTTGCCACTGGCGCTGGCCTGGGGTGAGGGTGCGGAGATGTTGCAGCCGCTGGCGGTGACCATGGTCTCCGGGCTGCTCTTTTCCACGCTGGTGACCCTGCTGCTGATCCCGTCAGTCTACCGGCTCATCGGACGTTGATGTTTTAACCTAGAATCCTCAGTTGAACACCGTGAAGGGTGCGCTTGTGGTGGTGCAGGGCAAGGGTCGCTCCAGCACATCCTGTGCCCGCGACACTTGTGCGTC
>JBDLIF010000128.1:0-7130 GCA_039714955.1 Pseudomonadota bacterium
CATTACTACCGGCGCCACTACTACTGCAGGCGTTAATTTGACAACCGTCAACACACCTACATTGGTTGCTGGAAGCGCCGCCTTAACGTGGACCAATTCGGGCACCTCTTGTGAACCTAACCGTGGCTTTAAGTCAGGCCAAGGCGACTGCCCATAAGCCACCAAATCGGCCAGATGCAATCTGTCTGGCCCAATGCAAAAAAGCCCCAATAGCCTATCTTGGGGCTTTTTTGTACTCAGCTTTCTAAAAAAAACACCCACAGTAAAAATACAAAGTGACATTTTGTGTCATCTTGCAACCATCATAAGCTGCTAATAAACCTCTAAAAACCAAGACCAGGTAGCGTCAGCAGATTGACAGCCATAAACAACGCCGTTGCATCATTGATTTCAGAGCATTTAATAACAGCCAGCTAAAAAACAGCATCAGTTGGCATCAATCATGCTTTATTTTGGCTGAGTCCCAAAAGTACGTTACCAGCTGCACCTCTTGTAGCATTGTCAGAAATAGTTTAAGGAGATATCGAATGGGAAAGAATCAAGCTGGCTTTACCCTAATCGAACTGATGATCGTGGTAGCGATTATTGGTATCCTGGCGGCCATTGCCATGCCTGCTTACAGTGATTATGTTTCACGCACCAAGGCAGCCGGCTCAGCAATAGAAATCACTTCCGTCAAGGCCACCATAGCCATGTGTAATGCAGATACTGGCACATTCACAGGATGTGATGCCGGTACTAACGGAATACCAAACCTGGTAATCACAGATAATATCACTGCCGTAACCTCTGTGATAAACGGCGTCATATCCATTACTACCGGTGCCACTACTGCTGCAGGCGTTCATTTGACAACCATCAACACACCTATACTTGCTGCTGGAAGCGCCGCCTTAATGTGGACCAATACGGGTACATCTTGTGACCCTACCCGTGGTTTTAAATCAGGCCAAGGCGACTGCCCATAAGCCAAACCGACCAGATACAATCTGTTTGGCCCAATGCAAA
Source organism: Pseudomonadota bacterium (assembly GCA_039714955.1). Lineage (GTDB taxonomy): Bacteria > Pseudomonadota > Gammaproteobacteria > Chromatiales > Chromatiaceae > JASJBU01. Next base: position 1,009 of record JBDLIF010000128.1, read on the forward strand.
AAAGCCCCAACAGCCTATCTTGGGGCTTCTCATCAAACCATACTAGGCACTGAGAATCAGGTTCTCAATGTTTTTTCATTCCTGCCGAAATGAATACGTAATACAGAAACTAAAACCCCAAATCATAAAATGGTAGACACTAAGTCCAGGTTAAATCTCGGCGGCCTCGCACACTGTTTGATTCAGGATAACCTGATTACCGAGGACCAGGCTGAGTCCGCCTTTTCCGATGCCTCAAAGAAACAGACTCCTTTTGTCCCATTTCTGGTAAAAAACCAGTTACTCGACAGTCTTGATATCGCTTTATCCGCATCACGTGGTTTTGGCGTTCCGATCTTTGATCTTGAAGTCATAGACCTGGAGGTATTGCCACGAGAACTGGTCGCTGAACAACTGATTAACAAACATCACGCGCTTCCGCTTTTCAAGCGGGCCAACCGGCTGTTTCTCGCGGTTTCCGATCCCACCAATCATCAGGCATTGGACGAGATCCGCTTCAATACGGGCCTGGCATCCGAAGCCATCCTGGTTGAAGAAGACAAGCTGACTAAGATGATAACTAAAGTCCTGGAGGCCCAGGACACCCGCATGGATGAACTGCTGGACGCCGATCTCGACAATCTCGATATCTCTGGTGGTGAAGAGGAAAGACAGAACGATGAGGGAGGACTGGATGTCGATGAAGCCCCTGTCGTACGCTATATCAATAAGATCCTGTTGGACGCCATTAATCAGGGTGTTTCGGATATTCATTTCGAACCCTATGAATACACCTACCGTATTCGTTACCGGCAGGATGGCTTGCTGCGGGAGGTAGCCAGCCCGCCATCAAATCTGGCCAACCGGCTCTCCAGTCGCATCAAGGTCATGTCCCGCATGAATATCGCCGAGCGCCGTGTCCCCCAGGATGGACGCATCAAGATGAAACTCTCGAAGACACGGGCCATCGATTTCCGCGTCAACACCTGCCCAACCCTTTACGGTGAAAAGATCGTGCTGCGTATCCTGGACCCCACCAGTGCCCAACTGGGCATAGAGGCCCTGGGCTTCGAAGAGGAGCAGCGTAAGGACTTTCTCAGTGCTATCAATAAACCGTATGGCATGATACTGGTCACAGGCCCAACCGGAAGTGGTAAGACAGTTTCACTCTATACCGCCATGAACATACTCAATACACCCGAGGTCAACATTTCGACCGCCGAAGACCCGGTAGAGATACAGGTCGCCGGTATCAACCAGGTCAATATGAATACCAAAACGGGCCTGACCTTCGCGGCAGCCCTGCGCGCCTTCCTGCGCCAGGACCCCGATATCGTGATGGTAGGCGAGATACGTGATCTGGAAACGGCGGAAATCGCCGTCAAAGCGGCTCAAACAGGCCACTTGGTGCTCTCTACCCTGCACACCAACGATGCGCCACAAACCCTGACCCGTTTAGCCAACATGGGAGTGCCGCCGTTTAATATTGCTTCATCTGTCTTATTAATAATGGCTCAACGCCTGGCCCGAAGGCTCTGTGAGCACTGTAAAGCACCTGACGAGCTACCCAGAGAGGCATTGCTGGAAGAGGGTTTTACGGAAAAGGATATCGATTCAGGATTTACAATCTATAAACCCGGGGGTTGTGATCTCTGTAACAACGGCTATAAGGGGCGCGTGGGTATATTTCAGGTCATGCCGGTTTCCGAGGAGATGGGGAAAATCATCATGGAGGGCGGCACTTCCCTGCAATTGGAAGATCAATCCACAAAAGAAGGCATTAACGATCTTCGCAGATCCGGACTACGTAAAGTGATGCATGGCATCACGAGTCTCAGTGAACTCAATCGGGTAACCAAGGAGTAAACCATGGCAGCAGCTGCTAAAACCCAGACCAAAACCCATTCATACACCTGGGAAGGCACCGATAAAAGAGGGTCACGTATCACTGGAGAGGCCAGCGCAACCAATGTTGCCAAGGTAAGAGCGGATCTGCGGCGCCAAGGTATCAATCCACTAAAGATCAGAAAGAAAGCCACCTCGATCTTTTCAAGCAGAAAAAAGAAGATCACCTCTGGCGATATCGCCGTTTTCAGCCGGCAACTGGCGACCATGATGAGTTCGGGCGTCCCCATGGTTCAGGCCTTCGATATTGTCGGTCGTGGCCATGACAACCCCTCCATGCAGGAACTGATACTGACAATCAAGGGGGATGTGGAAGGTGGAACCGCCCTGGCGGACGCATTGAAAAAGCACCCACTCCATTTCGATGATCTGTTTGTGCAGCTGGTTCGCGCCGGTGAACACGCCGGCGTGCTGGAGAACCTGCTCGATAAGATCGCCACCTATAAGGAGAAAACAGAGTCGATCAAAGCCAAGATCAAAAAAGCGCTTTTTTACCCGGCCGCTATCTTTGTTGTGGCCATTCTGGTCACCGCATTGATCATGATATTTGTCATTCCACAATTCGAAGCCCTGTTCCAGAATTTCGGCGCGGATCTTCCTGTCTTTACCCGTTTTGTTGTGGATATCGCTCACTTTGTGCAAAATTGGTGGTGGGCGATACTGGGCGGCGCTATCGCGGCGGGTTATGTCTTCATCGCGATATGGAAACGTTCCCGTAAATTGCGCCACACCGTAGACCGATTACTGCTTAAAATACCCGTCGTCGGAATGATTCTCAACAAGTCTGCCATTGCCCGGTTTTCCCGCACCCTGGCCACCATGTCGGCGGCAGGCGTGCCACTCGTTGAGGCACTAGAATCTGTTGCCGGCGCAACCGGTAATGTGGTCTATAGTGATGCCGTCCTTCGCATGCAGGAGGATGTGGCAACAGGCCAGTCACTGCAGCTCTCCATGAAACAACGCAACATCTTTCCAAACATGGTTGTTCAGATGGTTTCCATAGGTGAAGAGTCGGGCGCGCTCGACGACATGCTCAACAAGGTTGCGGATTTCTACGAGGAGCAGGTGGACGATGCCGTCGATGCCATGAGCAGCCTGATGGAACCCGTAATCATGGTCGTCCTTGGTACCCTGGTTGGCGGGCTGATTGTCGCCATGTATCTGCCTATCTTCAAAATGGCCTCGGCAATCTAGGAATAGGACAGATATTCCATTGTGATTTTCCTTGAGTATCTGCAACAGAACAGCTGGGCCTTTCTGTTGTTCGTCGGGTTTATTGGCCTGGCCGTTGGAAGTTTCCTCAATGTGGTGATCTACCGCCTGCCCAGGATGTTGGAGCAACAGTGGCATCGGGACTGCCGGGAACTCCAGGGAAAATCACCGAAACCAGAAGAGAAGCCGTTTAATCTGAATCAGCCTGCCTCTCATTGCCCCAAGTGCGGCCACAAGATCAGACCCTGGGAAAATATCCCAATCCTGAGTTGGCTGTTTCTAAGGGGTCGTTGTTCCAGCTGTGGAACCCCCATCAGCCTGCGCTATCCCATTGTCGAGGCCATGACCTGCCTCTTCTCCCTGGCGGTCGCCGTGCATTTTGGTTTCGATTGGCAGACCGCCGCCGCACTGCTGCTGACCTGGTCGCTGATCAACCTGAGCCTGATCGATTTCGATGTCCAGCTGCTGCCGGATTCCATCACCCTGCCGTTTCTCTGGGTAGGTCTGCTGCTGAGCCTGTTCGGGGTGTTCGCCGATGACCCCCAGTCCGCGATTATCGGCGCCCTGGCCGGGTATCTGTCACTCTGGAGCGTCTACCAGCTGTTCAAGCGACTGACCGGCAAAGAGGGCATGGGTTATGGCGACTTCAAACTGCTCGCCATGCTAGGGGCCTGGCTGGGCTGGCAATATCTGCCTCAGATCATCATGCTCTCCGCCCTGGTCGGTGCGATTGTCGGGGTCTCGCTGATCCTGCTGCGTGGCAGGGACAAGAACATCCCCATCCCTTTTGGCCCCTATCTTGCCGCGGCTGGCTGGATCAGCCTGATGTGGGGGGATGCCATCAACAACGCTTATCTTCACTGGGCGGGACTGGTCTGATTCCATGCTCGTGGTAGCCCTCACCGGGGGGATCGGCAGCGGGAAATCCACGGTCTCGAAGCGCTTTGAAGAGCTGGGTGTTCCGGTTATCGACAGCGATCTTATCGCCCGGGAGCAGGTTGCACCTGGTTCACCTGGTCTGCGGGAAATCCAGGAACGGTTTGGTTCAGCGGTCATCCAGCCGGATGGCACCCTGGACCGTCCCGCGTTACGTAAGCTGGTTTTTGATGTCCCGGAAAAGCGCAAACAGCTTGAAGCGATCCTCCACCCCCGTATTCGAGCTGAAATGGAGCGCCGACTGAAGAGACTCAACGCACCCTACGCCATCCTGGTCATCCCCCTGCTGCTGGAATCCGGCCAGCGTGATCTGGCAAACCGCATCCTGGTGGTGGACTGCCCGGAATCCGTACAAATAGGCCGTGTCCAGCAACGGGACGGACTCGATCCAGCACAGCTCAAGCAGATACTCGCCGTCCAGACCAACCGGGCAACCCGATTGGCCGCCGCGGATGATGTGATTGAAAACAATGGCAGCCTGGATGAGTTGATTGCCGCGACGGACCAACAACATCTACACTACCTACACCTTGCGTTAAGGTACTAAAAAGTTCATAGGATAGCCGACACGATTCTCCGTGGGTGTTGGTAGCAAAGATCAAAAAGCGTTGGAAGAAAGCTTGAAATTCATCTTGGGGAAACAGGCAACTTAGTAGTCACCTGAATCCCTATCAAAAACCTTCTCTGAAAGACGGTCGATCAAGCTGCGCTGATGGAACTCAGCTTATTAAAGGTTAAACCATCACCCGCCACATCCACCTGGATCGTATCACCCGGCGTAAAGCGCCCGGAAAGGATCTCTTGGGCCAACGGGTTTTCCAACTGTTGCCGAATAGCACGCTTCAGTGGCCTCGCCCCATAGACTGGGTCAAAACCCGCTTCGCCCAAGCGGTCAAGGGCCGCATCTGTCACCCCCAACCCCATCTCATGCTCAGCCAGACGCTGTTGCAGATAGCCGAGCTGGATACCGGCAATGGCGCGGATCTGCTCCCTGGCCAGCGGGTGGAAGACCACGATCTCATCCAGCCGGTTGATGAACTCCGGACGGAAGGCATTGCGCACCACTTCCATGACCGCTGACTTCATCTCTTCATAGCGTTCCTCAGCCGCTCCCGGCATCCTCGGCTCTGGCTCCCTGCTCCGCTCTACCTTCTGCATCCCTGCAGTCGTGCCTCCCGCGACACTAGCACTTCTGGCCTCTATGGATGGAGGAAATGCAGAAGGATTGTAGGAACTATCCCCGCCCTGTGCATCGCCGACTTTCTGCTGGATCAGGTCGGAGCCCAGATTGGAGGTCATCACGATCACCGTATTGCGGAAATCGACCGTACGCCCCTGGCCGTCGGTCAGGCGGCCATCGTCCAGCACCTGCAGCAGCACGTTGAAGACATCCGGGTGGGCCTTCTCCACCTCATCCATCAGAATCACTGAATAGGGACGCCGCCGTACCGCCTCGGTGAGATAGCCGCCCTCCTCGTAACCCACATAGCCGGGAGGCGCGCCGATCAGGCGGGCCACCGAGTGCTTCTCCATGAACTCCGACATGTCGATGCGGATCATCGCCTCTTCGGTATCGAAGAGAAAATCCGCCAGCGCCTTGCACAGCTCGGTCTTGCCCACCCCAGTGGGGCCGAGGAAGAGGAACGAGCCATTCGGCTGACTGGGATCGGAGAGCCCCGCCCGGGAGCGGCGGATCGCATCGCTGACGGCCCGCACGGCCTCCTGCTGGCCGATGACCCGCTTGCCGATCTCCTGCTCCATGCGCAACAGCTTGTCCCGCTCGCCCTCCAACATCCTGGAGACCGGGATGCCGGTCCACTTGGCGACCACCGTGGCGATCTCTTCGTCGGTGACCTTGTTGCGCAGCAGTTTCATCTCCTGCATCTCCGCCTGGGCCGCCATCTCGAGCTGCTTCTCCAGTTCCGGGATGCGCCCGTACTGCAGTTCCGACATTCTGCCCAGATCACCGGCGCGGCGGGCGGTTTCCAGCTCCAGGCGAGCCCGCTCCAGGGACTCCTTGATGTGGGTGGTGCCTTGCAAAGCGGCCTTCTCCGACTTCCAGATCTCATCCAGATCGGAGAATTCACGTT